>JAAYPF010000145.1 GCA_012519925.1 Clostridiaceae bacterium | reverse complement strand
ATAACCACAGCCGTTTGTTTAATTGGTAATTAGTTGGATAACGCATGACGTTTCATTTAGAACGAGGTTACATTCGACAAACCGGTCTGTGGAAGAAAGCAGTGTCAAATATAACACAAAGGAGTACCCATCATGATTTACGCAGGAATTGATGTTGCAAAGGACAAGCATGATTGTCTTATTGTTGATTCAAATGGGAAGAATCTTTCCAAAGTATTCACCATCACCAATAACAAGCAGGGTTTTGACGAATTATTTGCGAATCTCAGAACTCACTCCAAAGACTTATCAGAATTAAAAGTAGGACTGGAAGCAACCGGTCACTACAGCGATAATCTTTTAGAGTTCTTGATCTCCAATGATTTACCCACGACGGTGAGCAATCCGTTACATACAAATCTTTATAGAAAAGGTCTAAGCCTTAGAAAGACGAAAACGGATAAGGTCGATGCTCACTCTATTGTGACTATGCTTAGGACAGAATGCTTAAAGCCCTACTCACAGTCATCTTACCACGTTCGTGAGCTAAAGTCATTAACCAGATATCGTTTTTCTTTGGTACAGGACTGCGCAAGGCTCAAATCCTCTTTTGCAAGGCTCTGCGTCATTCTCTTCCCCGAGTTAGAGAAGTTGGTTCCATCGCTGCACATGGCTTCTGTATACGCTTTATTGGCTGAATTGCCAAATGCAAGAGCAATATCCGAATGTCACCTTACCAGGCTGACAAATCTACTTTCTGAAGCTTCTAAAGGTCGCTACAGCAAGGATAAAGCTATTGAGATACGTAATGCAGCTAAGGTCTCCATCGGATCGTACAGCGAAGTAAAATCCCTTGAATTACAGCAGACCCTCCAACTCATTCAAATGATGGAGAAGCAGATTGCACAAGCCGAGGCGAGAATCAATCCAATTGTGGATAGTCTTCACAGCCCCATTATGACTATACCCGGTATTGGGTACCGTATGGCTGCAATCATCATTGCAGAGACAGGTAATTTCGCCAATTTTGATAAAGCCGAAAAGGTGCTTGCCTTTGCAGGTCTAGAGCCTTCTGTATACCAGTCAGGGCAACTGACCTCCACACATGCAAAAATGGTTAAACGTGGTTCAAAATATCTGTGCTACGCACTATTTAATGCTGCAAAGTATGTCTGCCCTTGGGACGAAGGCTTCCGTCAGTATTTAGCTAAGAAACGTGCTGAGGGTAAAGCATACAACATAGCTGTTTCTCATGCGGCTAAGAAGCTAACACGAGTAATCTTCCATCTGGTTAAAACTAATCAGTCTTTTTCCAGGTAGGATTTAAGCGGATCTCATAATGATTTTTTTGACCAGCTCCTTGGGGTGCTCTATTTGTCATGCAATTATCAAGGTTCAATTCCATCTGGAATGCGCTTTTGCAATCCATTCAGTAAATTTTATTTTAGGGCTTGACTTTTAATAGTTAGTCTTTCAAGTGCATCTTCTAGTGACCTTATCCTAAGCTCATCCAATCTCTTAGCGTGCTTAAAACAGAATAGAGATTATTAGGTACACATAATCCAAAAACATCAATATGCGTTAAAGATTCTTTAAAGGGCTAAAATAAATCTAAATGCTTGTCCAGTGCCACCAAATTAAATTTGTTCTTAAGTACCGATAAAAGCCCTACTAACTTATTGTTTTAATATTTTGAATTCTTTTAACGCATAATTATAAGCATGTATAGGCAGATAAATAAAATCCCACGTCAGAAAACTAAGATTTTCATAAAACATAGCCAAACCTGAGAAATCTGTCTGCATTCTAAAATCTCTTATCAAAAAAAGTACTTTTATTTGTGAAGTATATCTTTCTTGTAGGTTCTCTAGAAATTGAGATAGCTCCCTCTCATCGCTATGAAACTGTTGAGAAAAGGCTTCATCTGTTATGATAACACCCTCAAACACCGGAATTACATCTTGTAAAAAGATATGTACATTTTTTAGCTCAAGTTCATGATTAATTATATCTGCTTTTTTCTACACGTAATCAGCCACTATTTCATGCATTTTACCTGACAATAATGGTAATTTCATTTCTTCTCCTAGTATATATCAAAGAAACGAAATAGTAATAATTATATAGCATAAAGTATTATCTTAAGAACGTATATATCCATACGAATATTCTATGAAAATCGATTATATTTATTGTAAAATAAAACCAACGTAATATATCAATCAACTTCGCAAAATACTCTTGATGTATCTTTATTAGTATACTTCTTTGACATATTAGTCTTTTTATTCCGCAACCCCTATTATTACTATTTTACCAAAATTCTACGCAATTTTCAATATATAATTTTTTTTTGAGTTTCCCCAAATTTAGTAACAAAAAACTGAGGGATCTTTGAGCTTAAAGGCTTTGAAAATATCAAGTTGTTGTGATGGAGGTGGTTTTTCTAGGAGGTATCTAACACCTTCCTTAGTT
>JAAYPF010000144.1 GCA_012519925.1 Clostridiaceae bacterium | reverse complement strand
ATTTATTTTACTAGCATTACACTCAAAATTAATTTCATCGGCTGCCTTAATCTCTATATTATCAGCCTCTATCTCTAACTCATTATCATCTTTTATTTTTATTGTATTTTCACTGTATAATTCAATTCCATCGTCCTCATTAAGCCTTATAAGTACTTTGTCCTCCTTAGTAGAGAATACCAATTCCTTTTCAGTAAACTTGTTTTCTTTTTCGAATTTTGTTCTGAAGTATTTTTCATCGGGATTCTGAATCTTATCTCCGCCTTTTATTCTCCTACGTACAGAATTAATTATGATACCTTCCTCTTCTTTGTTTGTTGGAAAATACAGCTTCACACAATCATCAAGTTCAGGCATGCAGTACCAGCCTGTGTTGCCTTCTGCAGTATAAAAAGTAGCATAAGAAAACCAGTATGCTTCTTCTTTTTTCTGAGCTTCATCTATATCAAGATGGACTCGCACATTATCCTCACTTAATTCTATGACTTTACCTTCAATAGCGGCACCAAACAAGTTATCATTCAGTTTTAGCTTCTGACTTAACCCCTTCTCAGGAGTTAATAGATACAAATTTCTTAGTACGCTATCCTCAAAATAATACATAGCCTTGCAAACAAGCAGACTTATATCATTATATTGAACCTTGTCACCTATGTTTAAAAATTTATCTGTTTCAATTTCGTAATATGTAAAATCTTTTTCGTCAATTCCTTCTATATTATTCTCTGATAGATATCTGAAATCTCCAATTTTCTTTCTTACACTGAAATTAAACTCCTCAAGCTTTTGATTTGAAGTGCTTTCAGGAATTCCAAACCAGAATTTTGGCTTATCAGAAATTGCATCAGCCACCAATCCTTTATTAAAATGTGATGCCATACGCTTTAAAAACTCCCAGTCAGTTTCATTGTACTGGATTACAACCTTTTCAAGCTTTTTGCTTTTTGCTGTAGTATCTATAAAATCAGCACCTGGGTAGTCCTTTATTACTTCTTTAATCATTTCAATGTAAGTCATATCCTTATTCTGAAAAGACCTCTTTTTTAACTTAATATCCATTTCATATGTACAGGAAACACCTTCGACAATAACATAAAAAACGCCCCTGACAGCTTTAATCTCTATATTTGTTATTACTCCTTTAAATAAAACTGTGGTGCTAGAATTATCTGCAATTTGACTTATTTCTAGAATGTCCTTTGAAGTTACGCTGTCTATATAACTGTCTTTTTTCCCCTCGGGTATCACACCTGTTAAAAAAATTCTGGTGTGTTCATTGTTTTCCTTTTCTATCCTTAATTCGTTCAAATGCAAAATATCAAACGGTGAAACCAAATTTATATTACCGTAAGTTATTGTTGATGACATACTATGTCCCCCCCCATTCCAAAACAAGCATTATCCTTAAAACTGCTTACATTAATCCATCAAAAACTATTACTGCCCATCATCTTCAACTTTTATTACCCCGCACCACATGCACATAAGTTTTGAAGAGCTTAATACTGCAGGAAATTTATCTATTAGCACGTCCATTTTACAACTCATCCAAGGTGAGGCTATAGAAGGAATACATGGCATTTTTCGGAGCACTCCTTGATTGGCTGCTGTTGCCGAAGCAACGGTTGGATTTGCAAGACTGCTGCACATACCAAAAGGACTTACATTTACCATAGGTGCATAGTCCATCATGTTCCCCTGGGTTTTGTCGTTTATGTAGACCTCATGCTTCATTGGAATCTTTAGTTTACTTGTTCTGCTACCAAAACTACACTTTAGGGTTGCCCCCTCTACAACATAACTATCCATATATCTCCCCCGCTTCCTGAACCCAATTTATAATTTTACCAGCCCTTTTTAATACCGCTATTATTCTGTAACTTATGTTATTTTCTAACACTCTTCCTCTAATCTAATTTTCGCATACTTTAGAAATAAAATTCTTTTAAGTATCAGTAACCTACATTATAACTCTATCTATTAAAGTTTCTAATTAACAGTTCCAACTTGATTCTGTAGCTCCTGAACCTTTTGTTCTTCTATCTTTTTATCTATGTCTAGCATTACTCTTTCAATTTCGCTTCGCTTCTCAATTGTTTCCTGCTCATATTTTTCATTAAGTTCCTTATATAAATCAAGTGCAAATCTATAATCGATCTTTGCATCTTCATATTTCTTCAATTTTAGTTTTTGGTCACCACTTTTTTTATAATCTTCAGCCTTCTTTGTCATCTCTTTGACCTTTTCGTCTTTAGCAATAGCACCACTTGCATCTTTTGCGGCACTATCTGAATTCTTTATTTTCTCTTTAATTTCCTTAATTTTTTCTTCCATTTCTTTGATCATATCATAATAGGGAATATCCTCTGATAGTTTTTTTACATTCTCATATATTTCGATTGCACTATTATAGTACTGTTTTGCCTCTGCTAACAAAGCTATTTTCTCTTTATTATCCTCTGACTCACTTACTTTAATAGAAATCTTATCAGCTTTTTCTACTTCTTTTCCACCTTCAACACTTTTTTCTAAAACCTTGATATACTCTTTAACCCTAGCAATCTTTCCGTCAAGCACTCTTTCAAGATTTTTCTTGTTTTCCGAATCAAGCTCTAATTCAACCTGAGTCCTTGCCTTCATAAAACTGTTTTTTGCCTTTTCAAAATCTCTCCCACTTTGGAGCTGTTCCCCTTCAACTATAAGATTTGCTATACTTGTCTTAATTTCAATTCTTTCATGCTTTTCCTTGTCCTTGACCTTTTTTATATTCTCTGTCGCCTTTTTATAATTTTCAAGTGCCTTTTCATAACTTTCATCTTCAATAAATTTGTCGCCCTTTTCTTCTAATTGCACAAAAAGCTTTTCAGCCTTATTCGCCTCAATTTTTTTATAAATAAGAAACCCAGAAACTGCTATAACAACGGGAATTACTATCATGGCTACTTTCTTTGCAATTCTAAGACGTATATCATCCTTTATATTTTCCTTAAATACCTTATTTGCATAAATTGCAACCATAGTATAATTATTTACAACTTTGTTCTGTCTTGAAAGCAATTCGTCTTCGAGCATTTCAATAAAATCCGCGGATTCTTTTGCCTCTTTTAATGTATTGATAAGGTCAATGCTTTGTATACTCGCCCAAAATCCTTCTGTACAAAGGAAAATTACATCTTTATCCTTCAGCTTGTATGGACGTGAAATAAATGGTTTAAACGACTTAGATTGTCCTAAGTAATTTGTAAGGTTATTTCTTTCGTCATGAAGTCCAATCTCTTCATCACTAATTTGACCAGCATCAGCCATCATCTGTGCAATACTTTGATCTTTACTTTTAAAAGTTAGCCCACCACTTCTGAAATGATATAGCCTGACATTACCCGCAGTAGCATATATCATTTTAGAATAATCTGTCAGTACAACCATCAAACTTATTTTTAGTCTAACACTTCGGCTCTTCTCATTGAGTAGCTTGTGAGCATTAATAATATATGTCTTTAGCTTTTTTTTCGACATAGAAGGCTTCTTCATTATATTTTCAAACAGAAAATTAACCGCTATTTGAGCACTATTGATATCTTCATCAGAATCAATGCCGTCAGCTACTATATAACAAGCAATATCATCCATTTCTGCATATGCAAAATAATCTTTGTTTAGCCTGAATGTTCCAGCCTCAGAAGCAAAGCTAGTTACAAACTCAACACTGTTTTTTCTCATTTCAACCCCCATTATAAAATCATACTTAGGGATAACGAAATAATAACATCTTTTCCTAATGCCTTGAAAAGCACTATCAAATCAAGTTTTCGTTATCTAGAATAGTAATCCTAGCTGCATGAAAGTACGATTACTGTAGCATTATCCTGTCTGCTATAATTTTTTGCTTTTATCGCATCTATTATCTCTTCTGCTGTATTTATGGGATGAATAGGCTTACTGAGTATATTTTCTAATTCTATTTCTGGCAGACTATTATATACACCATCACTACACAGTATGACTTTATCTCCAAACCTTAGTTTAACTGGCTTCTCAGAAATCTCAATATCCTTTAAAACTTCAATTCCAATGTAACTATGAATTCTTTTTTTCATTGGATCATTTAACAGCTGTTCTTCCGTTATTTTTCCAGATATAAATTTATTCTCCAACACTTCTTTGTAAACATGCTTTTTATTAAGATTAATAATTTCACCATCTTTAAAAAGCATTATAGCACTATCCCCTATTGAAGCCCAGTACAAACATCCCTCTGACACTATAGCCGAAACAAGCGTACAACCCATCCGCTTGCCCTTCGCCTTATCAAGTACAGCTCTATTACATGCTTTAGCAGCATTAACAAAGAAATTTTCAATGGGGTGGATATCAAGTGTACTGGTGAATTCCTGAACAAAAGTATTTATAGTAATATTACTTGCCAGCTTTCCATTGTCATACCCTCCCATACCATCAGCAACAACAGAAAGAATGTAGTTATTGTTTTCTGCGGTAGCAAAAGAATCCTCTTGCTCATCTCTAGTTCCAATATACTGTGCATTACCAACTGTAACTTTTGGGAAAACCCTCACATTATTTAGTTTAAATCTTATGATTAATAAAATTACTATTAACAACACTGATACCAACAATACATAATAGGGCTGTGTAATACTTAATAGTTTCATTTTATCAGTCCTCTTTATTTACCCAATCAAAATGTATACCGCACAAGTTAATAAATATAAACTTGCTCCTGCCAATCTCTATTACATCATAAGCGTCTATCTCGGTAGCAGAAAGAACCGCTTCCTCCTTTTTTACCTGATTGCTCAGATATACAAGTCCGCTACCCTCTCCCGGAAGCAAAAGGAATCTCCTTGGCTTTGGATCATAAACTATAGATGCATGATTCTTTCTTGATATGGTATCATCGCCAATAATTGAAATATCCATTTCATCAGATCGCCCAATAAAATTCTTTCCCTGTCTTATTCTATAATCCTGACCAAATTGTGGTCCTTCAATGCATACAAGCCAACCAACTACCGGTTCAACTCCATCTATGTCATCTGACACTTTTGTTTTATCAGGATCGTCCATAACTGGTGCTTTTGAAATATTTTTTCCCACTCCATCAAGTGCAGAATCGCAATAAGGACATTTGCTGCCATATTTCTCTGTGCGATACATATGTCCGTTTACACATCTTCCTAAAGGCATAATTTTAATTCCTCCATCTGTATAATATACTCAAATTAGCTAGGAACTCACTTATCTTATTAGTGACTTTAAATTTTAGCTATCATTTTACAAGAATCTTAGTGTTTGCAATATATAATGTATCACCTGAATTTATTTCATACAACCTTTCATTTTCTAACTTGAACTTTTCTTCATCTACTTTCTTAAGACCGCTTCCATATGACGAGCCAACATCCTCTATATACCATTTCCCTTCAGAAAAGTTCAACACTGCGTGCTGCCTACTGACAAGCTCCGAATATTCAGCATCCGAAAGATCAATATCTACTTCGTTGTCTTTTGTATTTCTACCAATCAAAAACGATACCTTGCCCACTATATTCCATGTTTTTAGGCTTCGTCCATCTTCACCAATCAAAATCAGCTTTGATATTCCACCTTTACTCTTAGCCTTACTGATAAGTGTAAAAATTCTAATACCAAAAAACACTAATGCCACTGCAATTAAGCCATAACCTATATATTTTAAAGTTTTATCTTCGTTTACAAAGTAAACATACCAAAGCGTCAAAATAGAAATAATCGCAATGGCAATATCTATAACCATTATCCAAATAATATTATTAGTATTTTGCGAGTATTTCTCAACCCTCTTACTATTAATAAACTTCTTCATGCCACTACCTGCCTTCTGCAAACTTGAATTCTGTTTCACAATATCTCACTTCCCATCCTGATATATCTGATTTCTATTTATTTCGCATTCCAAAGTACTTATCAAACATATCTGAAGCATCTAAAGGATTTTTCTTTTTATCCTTTTCCCTTTTGATGCTAGCTTCCTTAGTTTTAGGGTTAAACCCAAAAAATCTTTCAAATGTTTTCTCTACATCATCAAAATCAAATTTCTGAGGTCCACTTTGAGTTTGATTTCCCTTTTTATTCTGTTCAGTATTTTTGTTACTAGACTCATTATTGTCATAATTCTTTCTTTTTGAGTCATCACTTAATACATTATAAGCCTCATTTATGTCTTTGAATTTTTCTTCTGCTTCTTTGTTACCCGGATTTACATCAGGGTGATATTTTCTAGCTAGCTTCCTGTATGCCTTCTTTATTTCATCAATAGAAGCTCCCTTATTAACTCCTAGTATTTCGTAATAATTCTTCATACTTAAATCCTTTCATTATTCCTTATCTATCTTTTTGAGCGTTATACCATAAAAATCTCTTCTAAGTATGCTTTCTGCAACATCCTGATTCAATATTACGATATACTCAATGATTCCTGTAATTCTAAAAATTTTACGAAAATTAACTTTCTTTTCGCTAATAACAAGTTTTTTTAATGAGCCATCCATTTTAAACTCACTCTGGCATGAGAGAGCTTCTATATCCTTGGGTATACAAAGCCAATAAAGGTTTTGCTTCATTTTTTTAACATCTGCAAGCATCACAGGCTTGTAAAAAATATCCTTCTCATACATTTCAAATACCTGTTTTAGTTTATCTGATATTAGCGGTATTGGCTTTTCAATAAAATCTACATAGCTATTTGTTTCTTTTTCCTTTATATATAACTGCACAGGCCAATCGTCCAACTCTTGAAATCGACCTCTCCTGATTGTTTCCATGTCAAAAGCCTGATGTACTTTTATAGGTTCAACACTATCAAAGACTCGTACATCTTGAGAAATGACGTAAAAATCCATTTTTCGCCCTCTTTTCTCCTTACTTCATTCTGACTACTATAATTTTGCTCCTGATATAGCATTCGATTCTTTCCTATAAATAACTTCACTAGGTCCTTTATATTCTCCTATCCTTATCTCAATTACATCTTCCTTCAAAATATCTGAAAACTCCTTTATCTCAGACGCATTAAGAATTGCTTCTTTTGCAAGCTCTATAACCACATTGTTATAAAGTGCTATTTCCTTAAGCTTAACTCTTTCTATGTCAGGCATTCCTATCTTATTTAGGTAAGGTTTACTTTTTTCTATTAACTCTGCTTCAAACTCGTCAAGAAATTGATATGCCCATCGAACATCGTATTCTTCTTGGCATTCTATTCTGTCAAAGAACCATATTCGATTAAAGGCTTCAATCAGGTACACAAGTTTTCCTTCCATTATATTTGTTCTTAACAAAGAGTAGGTAATATAGCCAATTTCACCTTTCTCACCTTTGTCCTGCATGTCTTTTATCTTAACGCATATTCTTCTGAACGATTCAACAAAATCATCTATTAGAATATCCTTATTGTTCTCAGAATAGACCTTAAGCTTTTGCATTTTCACAGAACTTTCCGTCTTTACATAGTTTTTAATAAAATGCTCTAAAGCCTCTCCCTTTTCCATACTTACACTTTCCTCTCAGATTTAAATAATATAAACCTCAGTATACCAAAGCTTTGTATTTGCCTTCTTCGCTCGGTATGGAATATACTAATAAAAACTACGGGACGTCGAGTCCCTCGGTTTTTGCCTCTTTCACTTCGTTCGAAAGATACGGAATAAAAATAATTTTCTTACTGGTTCAAAAAGTATAAATACCCTTTAAACCAGTAAGTAAAATTAATTCATGTAGGAAAAGATATCAAAGTAAATCTAAAGGCATATTTTAGTGTTATTAAGCACCATATCCGCCTTCTATTTTTACATTTTCAATATCTTTCTTTTCTTGCTTAAGAATAAGAGTAAATGTACCGTTTCCAACATCCTCTTTAAATTCTTCAATATAATCCACAACAAACGCTCTTGTGAATGTATATTCTCTCATTACAAGAGTTGCTGAAACTTGTTGTACAACAACATTCAAGTAAGGACTCTTCTTTTCAAGTGACCATACAGCTACCTTCTTTGTTTCCTGAAGATCTGCTTCATTTTGAGGTAAAGTACCCTTAATTGTAAGGATAGCACTCACGTCATTTGATCTTGAATTCTCATCATCAGGTGTATCTGTTTTGTAACAAACAGACGTAATTACGTCTTCATTGAGTTCAAACCCTGTTCCATATCCACCACTACCTGACGCTGTTGTAGCCGTTAATTTAAATCCCATATTAAACCCTCCTCTATTATAAAAGATAATTGTATATATTAATACTTTTGTATTAATATCCCCTAGAAATTTATTTAGTGCCTACTGCACTAGCACTCTTAGTAATAGTAACCTCAAGATTCTTAACATTTCCATTGAAAGCAAGATCTATCTGACAGAGGTTGCTCATTTCATCGATTGTATAGTTCAAGTCATCTCCATCTTTAATTATCGAATTTAGGAAAAGGTTGTCTTTTTGCCACATAGTCTTCTGACTGTTTGGACTATTACTGAAAAAGGCAATTATCTTATCCTGCTTGAAATCATTTGTCTGGAATCTAAGTATTCTCTCAATATATGTACTGACAAGTGTTTTATAAATGGAATCGTATCCATCATCAGTCTGTGCTAAACTTCTAGCTTTATAAACAGTAATACGTTTAATATCCCTGCCATCTAATTGAGCATTTTCTGATGAAAAAACAAATCCAAAACTCTTGCTGTTTATCTCATTCTTTATGTTGTTTGTGAAACCAGTTATTTCCTTCGCCATTGTGGTTACCAGCCTGAGGGAGTTATCCCCTGCCTCGATATCAAACCTTACTCCAGGATACTTCATTGTCACTGGGTATTTCATTGCTACATCCTTGTAACACTCTTTCATATACTCAGGGCATTGGTATGCAGAAACTATTCCTGCTGCCACATAAGATGCATCTACATAGACTCCCTGTATCCACAACTTTAGTATATCTTCTTTTGCATTTGAAAGTTTAACTCCACCAGTTTCTGTCTTTTCCATTTTTACATCAATAACTACCCCGGATTTATCTTTAGGTATTATGGTGAAGTTTGGTAAACAAGGTATTGCATATTCGCTATATGCTTGCCTTGTCAACAACTGACACTTTTCTATGTATTTTTCAACTCCAGCTACAGCCATATTGTTAAAGGTAGTGTGCTCATTAGCCTGGAAGTTAAAGAACATTTGTATCTTAAATTTTTCAACTGCCTGAAGAAGTGCAGTCAGTGATTCCATCGTATTGCCTTCTTTTTTTACTTCCACATTTCCCTTAAACAATTTTTTAACGACCTTTGGCTTTCCTACTGACTCCATTTCGATCGCTGGAACAATTCCAAACCAAATAGTATTGCTGAAATCGTTCTTTTGGTTAACAGTGTTAAGGTATACATCCAATCTTGGAATATTGCTGCTTTTTACTGTCATATCAACTTTATTGTTGGTAATAATAAGGCTTGGCCTCATTCCCCTCTTTTTAGTGTTGTATTGATCAAAATACATCTTTACCCCAAGTATCTTTTCTATCAAAGGCTTAGCTGCTTTTACAAAATCATCCTTAGCCTTGGTATAAAACTCAAGATATGAATGGTAATTCTGAATTTCGCGATCTACATCAACCTCTGTTTGTAATGCAGGCATAGGGCAAAAGGTCCTAGCTACAAGATCTCTTACATAAGATGACGGTGTATCCGAAACATCATCGTAATCGTCTTGGAAAATTGATACAAGACTTCCTGTTTTGTCATGATCAATGACCATCAAAGATTTATCATCCTGTTTTGGAGCTTCGATTATTTTAAGTTCTCCGCTCTCACCAATACTCAACACGCCTACTTTTAGAACTGATTCATCTTGATTGTCATCAGAATGACCTAAAAGCAATCTAGTCTTAATATCTTCGATAGCAAGAGGTAACATAGCCATTACATTATTATAATTCTGCCTAGCTTCTTCAAACTTGGTATTGAGCTTATCCCCCATATCAAGCTTCTTTGGATCACCATCCTCTAATTCATCATACTTGTCATATAGATAGCGGATCTCTTTTCTCACCTGTCTGATGTCGTCCATTACTTTTTTGGGCGATATCATATCAAGTACCTTATCAAATTTGAAATCAATATTGATTATTCCCTGACTCCTCTTAGTGTCGATCAAGGTAAACAACATCTTTAGAAAATCGTTGTTCTGGTCAAGTCTTATTTCAGTTATAAACTCCTCAGGAATGTTTTCTGGCTTTTTTAAAGTATATACTACTTCACCTTCACCATTATCCTTGGCATTGTAAAAAGAATATACAGTAGGAGTAAATTTGTCTAAGAACTCATCAAAGCTTTTAATTAGAAGGCTTTCATTGATTTCTTTAATTTTTTCGTCGGGTAAACTGTCTATCCCTGCCACATCACCTATAAGTGTGATAAGATCCAACTTCTCAGGATTTATCTCTTCAAACAAAATTGTCCTGTTTGTTTGGTTGATTATCTCCATTTTTATCCTCCTTAATCTTTCATCTGCAAGATAACGATAACATTAAATAATGTTACTAAACACCACTTACATTAACCACTTCATTATTATCCTTCTTTTGTTTTAAATAAAGCCTAAAGGTACCAACCCCCTCTTCATTTGAATACCCTTCAGAATAATCTACTACAAACGCTTCGGGGAAAACTACTTTTCTTATCAAAGTGTTGTCCTTGACTGAAGTAACCTCCACTTCAACATTTTTGTACACATCTGCTTTATTGCCTTTATTAGGCTTAATCAATGACCATGAATACAGACCAACTATAGCTTCAAAATCCACATCAATTTTACCGCTAATCTCCATCGTATTAGCTATATCAGTAGTTCTAGCATCTAAATCATCAGATGTATCTACATTAAAAAGCACTGACGTTATGCATTTTTCAAGTGTAATGCCACCTGCTATTGTAACTTTAATTGACATTATTAATCACTCCTTTACTCTTCTATCAAAGTGTCTCAAAAAGACCCATTGGGCTATATGTATTTCTAACTCAATAAGGACAGTTTTTCTGAAACACCCATTGACCAGTTATTTTAGAATCATCGAAAGTCAAAATTGCTTTTTCATTTTTTTAATTTATTAATACACTATTTACAATTTTTACAATTTAGTTGGTAATTATTAGTCAACTGCATGTTATATTATAACATAAAATTTATACTTTTTCTTTGTAAGGACTTTGTATTTTTTATTTTTTTTAAGAAGATAAATATTATAGTTAAAGTTTCTTATGCATTACCACACTTAAGCCCAAGGCAGCCTAATATATGCGAGCAATCATTGATAAATTCTTTGGGATACTTGTAGGAATAATAACTAGCGTAGAAAAGAAATTGCTTCTTTATAGACAATAATGAAAACTAAATAAAGTACTATAACTATTCTCAAGACGCTAAATGTCGTTTTGAGTTTTTATTATATATTTTAATACGACTACTCCCCACGATTCCCCATGATCTTTGAACAACGCAAAAACTATATAAACTGAATTTTGAGCAAGTTATAACCTTTGATGTGAGAAAAATGTTCTTTTTATATATAATAATTCTCTGACAAATTTTATCATACAACTCGAAAGGTGTCAATATTCAGTGCTTTTTTTGAGTTTCCCCAAATTTAGTAACAAAAAACTGAGGGATCTTTGAGCTTAAAGGCTTTGAAAATATCAAGTTGTTGTGATGGAGGTGGTTTTTCTAGGAGGTATCTAACACCTTCCTTAGTT
>JAAYPF010000143.1 GCA_012519925.1 Clostridiaceae bacterium | reverse complement strand
TAAGAAAGTGCATTGATTTTCTAAAAAAATAAAACCTTGAGTCGCAGAAGACGCAAGGCTTTCAAAAGAAATGTAAAAGTGTACCATATGGGTTTTAAACGGGGCGTAGCCCCTTTTGTTCTTACGCATCTTTCGAAGGAAGTGAAAGAGGCAAAAACAGAGGGGATTGATGTACTATAGTTTTTCTTTTCTAAGAAAGTTCATTGAAATCATTAAAAAACCCAATTATTTAGTGAAACTACAGATTGTTTAAAACAAGTCGTAGCACCTTTATTTATTGTTTAAAAAGATATAATATACTATATAGGATGTTTAATTACAGTACAGGAGGATAACAGAATGATTAAGCCCCTTATAGGTATACCAATGGGTGACCCGGCGGGAATTGGTTCAGAGATTATAGTAAAGGCTCTACAAGAAAAAAGTATATATGAAGTATGTAAACCTGTGATTATAGGTAGTAAAGAAGCCATATTAAAAGCTCTATCGGTATGTGGATTGAAAATGGAAATAATTACAGGAAATAACTTTCAGGATGAGGTCCAAAGTTCGGAGACAATGCTTCTGATAAATGATGATACTGTGGATACTAAGAATATTGAATATGGTAATGTTCAGGCACTAGCTGGAAAGGCAGCATATAGTTATATAAAAAAGTCAATTGATTTAGCTATGGACGGAATAATTGATGCAGTTGTCACAACACCAATAAATAAGGAGTCCCTGAAAGCAGCAGGAGTTGATTATATCGGACACACGGAGATATTTGCAGGTCTTACAGGTACTAATGATCCATTAACAATGTTTGAGGTGGGAAATTTAAGAGTTTTTTTCTTAAGCAGGCATGTGTCGCTTCGCAGGGCGTGTGATATGATTACAAAAGAAAGAGTTTTTGACTATATTCAAAGGTCTGCTAGAGCTTTGGAAATGTTAGGCTTAAAAGGTAGTAGTATTGCAGTTGCAGGGCTTAACCCTCATTGTGGTGAGCATGGTTTATTTGGAGATGAAGAAAGAGAAATTGAAAAAGCGATAGATGAAGCTGTAAAGTTAGGTTATAAGGTTGAAGGTCCTGTTGGTGCTGACTCAGTATTTTATCTCGCTTATAAGGGAAGATATGATGCTGTATTGTCCCTGTATCATGACCAAGGACATATTGCGACAAAGACTCTCGATTTTGAGAGAACAATAGCTATAACATTAGGTCTTCCTTTTTTAAGAACATCCGTTGACCATGGAACAGCCTTTGATATTGCCGGTACAGGGAAAGCAAGCCATATAAGTATGTTAGAAGCAATTCATACAGCTGCAAAATATTCCAGTAGTTATAACTCTCGATAAGGCCATTTGAAAACAAAGTGTTAATGAAAAAAACTTTTTGACTGCTCTCTTCATAATGTTGATAAAATAATTAAATATGTTAAAATTATTAAGGTATAATTAAATTATAAGTTCCTATTCTAGGATGACGAATTGCTTGATTTGATAATGTTTTAATATATGAGAATAGAAATTTATCATTTGTTATACATATATATGTAGTAAAACATTTTACATAAGCAAATGCAGTTAAAGCATCAGCATTTGCAGGATAGAAGTTGAGTTTTTTAAAACCTATGAACTAATGTATATATTTGTTTAAAGAATTATAGATACCGGGGTGTTCCAATGCATTTAAAAAGGCTTGAGATACAGGGCTTTAAGTCGTTTGCAGATAAAATTAGTATAGAGTTCAATTCAGGTATTACAGCCGTTGTCGGTCCTAACGGAAGTGGCAAGAGCAATATTTCCGATGCCATTCGATGGGTCTTAGGTGAGCAAAGTGCTAAGACTTTGAGAGGTGGAAAGATGGAGGATGTCATTTTTGCCGGCACAGAACACAGAAAACAGTTAGGTTTTGCGGAAGTATCCCTTACAATTGACAATGAGGATCACTCTTTACCTCTTGATTTCAGTGAAGTTACCATAACAAGAAGGGTATACCGTTCTGGTGAAAGTGAGTACCTTATTAACAAGAGTTCATGTAGGCTTAAAGATGTGTATGAGCTTTTTTTAGATACAGGTATCGGTAAGGATGGATACTCTATTATCGGTCAGGGAAGAGTGGATGAAATACTAAGTACTAAATCAGAAGAGAGGCGTAATCTCTTTGAGGAAGCTTCTGGAATTATGAAATACAAGGTTAGAAAGATAGATGCTGAAAAAAAGCTTGAGCTCACAAGACAGAATCTCGTTAGGATAAATGACATTATAAATGAGCTTGAGACTCAGATAGAGCCTTTAAGACAGCAATCAGATGTTGCAAAGAGATATTTGAATTTGAGAGATACCTTAAAAGAGTTGGAAATAAATGTTTATATAGAAAATATTTCGAAGTTTAAGGAAAAAATAAAGGAGTTTGAGGAAAGTTATATTTCCATTAAGGATAACATTGACAGTGACAACAAGAAGCTTGAGGATATAACTTTACTTAACCAAAAAAAGCTTACTCTGCTAAAAGAGCTCGAGACAAAGCTTGATAATTCAAGGCAGGAGTTTTACAACCTCGAAAACAGTCTAGAGAGGTGTAATTCCGAAATTAAGCTCAATGATGAGAAAAAGAGCAATCTATCCTCAAATATTTCAAGGCTTGATACAGAAATTGAAGAGATAGACGAAAAGCTTATAAGTATATCGAAGGAAGAAGTTACAAGAAACGAAAAAATAAAGTATTTAAATGAAAGACTTGCTGAATATAATGGAAAGCTTGAAGAGGCTGAAAGCGAGCTTCAGGCAGTTTTATCTACTTTAGGTGAACATGAAAGACATATTGAAAACATGAAGTCTAGCATTATGGACAAGCTGGATTTACAGTCGGATAAAAAGACTCAAATCAATAATGTGAAAAATCATATTGAGATTATCAATAAAAGAAAGACCAGTATTGATGATGAAGTTATGCAGCTTACCTTAGAAAAAGACCGGGAGGGCATGAAAAAGGAAGAACTATCCGATAGTATTTCAAAGACAAAAGAGTTGATAAAAGGTGCAAAAGATAGGTTAGAGGCATTAAGTATCAAAAAAGGAGAATTAGGTCACACACTTGAAGATGAAAGAAAGAAACAGAACACTATAAAGTCCGAAATACAGTTTAAAACTTCAAGGCAGAAAATGCTTAGGGATATGGAAAGAAACCTTGAAGGTTATAATAGAAGCGTAAAATTGCTATTACAAGCGTGTCAGCAGTCACCCCAGTTGGGTAAAGGGATTCATGGGGCTTTAGCACAATTGGTCAAAGTTGAAGGTAAGTATGAGACAGCCATTGAAATGACTCTTGGAGGAGCACTGCAAAACATTGTTACTTCAACTGAGGAAGATGCTAAAAGAGCAATTGAGTACTTAAAAAACAATAGGCTTGGTAGGGCAACTTTTTTACCTATTTCTTCAGTTAACGGAAGAACTTTTGATGATAATACTTTAAGGGATATAAAGAATCAAGAAGGTTTTGTTGGTGTTGCTTCTGACTTGATTTCTTATGATTCTGAGTATAGAGGGATAATACTTAGTTTTTTAGGAAAGGTTGTTATAGTTGACAATCTTGATTCCGGAATCAGAATGGCCCGGAGATTTCGCTACAGCTTTAGAATAGTTACCCTTGAAGGAGATATCCTCAGTACCACCGGATCTATGGCTGGAGGTAGTAAGGAACGTAGAGAATCGGGGATATTGAGCAGAAATAGAGAAGTGCAGGAGATTGATGATGCACTTGTGAGACTTAAGGATGAAGAAACTGCTTTAGAAAAAAGGATTAATGAGACTTCCCAGAAGCTTGGAGAAATTATTAATGATATTTCGATTGAAGAAGATAGTCTTAAAAACAATGAACTTGTCAAGGTTAGAGATGAAAGCCATTTTGCCCAGATTGAGGACAATATAAAGAGGATAATTGCAAGAATGGATATGTTAAGGCAGGAAAAGGAACAACTGTCAAGGCAGGAACAAAATACCGAACAAGAGCTTTCAAAATATGTAGAAGAATTGAATCAAATTGAAAAGGATATTGCTGATACTAAGAAAATTGTTACAGACTATCAGGACAAGCATAAGGAAGGTCAGTCTGCTCGTGATGCCCTGCATACTGATATTACCGATTACAAGATTTCTGTAAATTCAATTGTAGATAGTATTGCTGGAGTCAATGAAGCTTTAGAGAGGATTGTTTCCGAGAGGGAAAGTCTCACAAAAAGCATTGAAAGAAAGAAAGCTGAGAAGCTGAAAAACTTTGATGAAGTTAAGTCGCTAGAGGAAAAAAACGAAGGTTTGAGGCTTTTGATAAAAGGGTATGAAGAAGAGAAATCAGGGAAGACTTTTGAGATAGATAGGACAGTGGAGGAAAGAAAGGTACTTGAAGAAGAGTCGCAGGAGATTCTAAAGCAGATTACAGAAGTGAATAAGAATATACATCTCATGCAGGAAGAATACAACCGTATGGAGGTAAAAAAGGCAAAAATAGAGTCTGAAATGGAAGCTATTCAAAATAGAATGTGGGATGAATACGAGCTTACCTACACTAATGCACTAGAGTTCAAGAAGGATATAGGAAGCATTACACAAGCTCAAAGACAGATTAACGAAATAAGAAGTGAGATTAAGGAGTTAGGTCCTGTAAACGTAGCTGCCATTGAAGATTATATAAAGACTAAAGAACGTTTTGAATTTATGTCGGTTCAAAGAAATGATATGGAACAGGCAGAAGAAAAGCTTCACAAGGTTATCGTTGAAATGATGACAATTATGAAACGCCAGTTTTTAGAGCAGTTTAAGCTGATTAATGACAATTTCAACATGGTGTTTAAAGAACTGTTTGATGGAGGTCGTGCAGAACTTATACTTCTAGATAAGGAAAATGTATTGGAAAGTGGTATTGAAATTGAAGTTCAGCCTCCAGGGAAAAAACTTCAGAATCTTATGTTACTTTCGGGTGGAGAGAGGGCATTTACGGCAATTGCACTTTTGTTTGCTATACTTAGACTTAGTCCAACTCCTTTCTGTGTACTTGACGAGATTGAAGCAGCTTTAGACGATGCTAACGTCAATAAATTTGCACAGTATCTGAAGAAATATTCCCATTTGACACAGTTTGCTGTTATTACACACAGAAAAGGGACCATGGAAGTGTGTGATACTCTTTATGGTGTAACTATGCAGGAACATGGTGTTTCAAAAATTGTTTCGTTAAAAATGGGTGATAAAGTGAGCTAGGTTGATTTTTTAAAGTGTAGGAATTAATAAAAACCTATTTTTGTAAATTTCTATACTAGGGTTTGGAAAGGGGATTCCACTTTCCCGGTTTAAGGGGAGTACTCAGGCTGTTCGTTTCGCTACGCTACACTGCTTGCCTATGCTTTCTATAGGGTGCGAAGCAGCCTTTGAAGGGAACCATAGGGGTTTCTAGCGAGCAAGAAAACATACGAGCAAAGCGAATTTTCTTGATAATCAACTTTATAAATAAGTTTTGATGTAATTTAAGGGAGGATAAACGATGGGATTTTTTAATAAGTTAAAAGAGGGTCTTAAGAAGACTAAGAATGTTATAACTGAGAGAATAGATCAGGTTTTAGTTTCGTTTGGCAAAATTGATGAGGAGCTGTTTGAAGAATTAGAAGAAATTCTTATTACATCGGATGTGGGGGCAGAGGCAAGTGTAAAAATTATTGAGAATTTAAAGAAAAAGGTAAGAGAGAATAAGGTCACTGATCCTTTACAAGTTAAAGATTTGCTAAAACAGGAATTAGCCGAGGTACTTTCGGTGGAAAACACCGAGTTGAATGTAAATACTTCTCCTAGTGTTATTGTTGTAGTTGGTGTAAATGGAGTAGGAAAGACTACTTCTATAGGGAAAATTGCAAATCAGCTCAAACAAAGTGGTAAGAAAGTTGTAATGGCAGCAGCTGACACATTTAGAGCAGCAGCTATAGATCAGCTTGAGATATGGGCAGATAGAGTAGGTGTGGATTTGATAAAGCATGCTGAAGGTGCAGACCCTGCTGCTGTCGTATTTGATGCGGTGCAATCAGTAAAAGCTAAAAAAACAGATGTATTAATTTGTGATACAGCTGGAAGACTTCATAACAAAAAGAATTTAATGGATGAATTAAAAAAGATATTTCGTATTATTGAAAGGGAATTACCGGAGGCATCAATTGAGGTTCTTTTGGTACTTGATGCCACTACAGGTCAAAATGCCATTGTCCAGGCTAAGACTTTCAAGGAAGTATCTCCAGTATCGGGAATTGTTTTGACAAAGCTAGACGGTACTGCTAAAGGTGGTATTGTAATTGCGGTTTCTTCAGAGCTTAACATTCCAGTAAAGCTTATTGGTGTGGGTGAGCAAATTGATGACCTTCAGAGGTTTGATTCTAAGGAGTTTGTCGAAGCTTTATTTTCATAAAGTCTTTTCAGGAAGAATTGTATAAGGAGCAAATATGAACGCAGAAACAAAACACTACGCAAAAATTATTTGGGACTATCATCATATGAATCATACCTTAACTTGTGCAGACTTAATATTTGTATTAGGAAGCCATGATGTGCGTGTGGCTGAAAGAGGAGCTGAACTTTATCTAATGGGTTTGGCTCCCTTTATTGTCGTATCTGGAGGCTTAGGTAAAATAACAAAAAACCTTTGGAAGAGGACAGAGGCCCAAAAGTTTGCAGAAGTTATATGTAGTATTGGAGTGCCAAAAGAAAAGGTATTACTTGAAACACAATCCTCAAATACCGGTGAAAACATAATTTTTACAAGGGATTTAATTTTAAGTAAAAGAATAGAGGTGGATTCAATTATAGCTGTTAATAAGCCCTATATGGAAAGGAGAAGTTATGCTGCTATAAGTAAGTTTTGGTCTGTAAAGAAACTAATGGTAACATCACCTTTAATTGAGTTTGACGAATATCTAGACGCGTATACCGAAGGGGAGATTACTAGGGAGGAAATAATAAGTATAATGGTTGGAGATTTACAGCGCATGAAGCTATATGCAGAAAAAGGATTTCAGGTATATCAGGATATTCCTGAGAATGTGTGGTCAGCTTATGATAAGCTGGTCGAATTAGGATTTACCAGCCATTTGATAAAATAATAAGACTTGCAAAGAATGAAGGGAAGAAGACAAATAAAGGACTGGAAAACTGACTCCAGCCCTTCAAAATATTAATGATCGTTACGATGTTCAACAAGGTCAATTGCTCCAAGAACTATATGGGCAAGTCCAAAACCGGTTATACCCCATTTAATTCTAGATGGTAGCGGTTTTACAGATAAACCGGTTGCGGTTACAACAGCCCCAAGGACTGTGGGAATCATGCCTTCACGGATTTTCATATATTTATCCTCCTAAAAATTTAGAGTTCTTATAGAGGATATCTTGTGCAGTTTTTTATTATTAATGTTTAGGAATTTATGGTCCTAACTGCTTATTATGTTTGCTTGTTTATCTATAAGCTTTGTAGCTTTGTTAAGTGACAAAACAGCATTTCTATAACGTAAGGCTGATTTTATCTTATTTACAAGTATAAGTCTGTTAATATGATCGAGGGGCTTGATAATATAGTCAAATATTTCATATTGTAGTATTTTTTCAATATTCTCTGAACCGTCTAGACTAGAAGTTATTATTATAGGTATTTCTTTATAATATGGAGTTTTTGTAAATTCTCGCATAAATTCATAACCGTTCATAACAGGCATTATCATATCGAGAAGTATCAAGTCGATATTACGGCTTTCAATAAGATCTAAAGCTTCACGTCCATTTAGTGCAGATAGGATGTTATATCTTTCTGCAAAAAGATAGTTTTTAATTAGTGCATTATCAAGAACATTATCATCTGTTACTAAAATTGTACTTATCATAATAATGACTCCTTTTGAACTAAAATTTAGAAGCTATGTTCCAAAATACATTAGTGTTTAATTCTATATGAAATATATATTATTTATATAATTCTACATTCCATTAAAAAATCCTCTTATCATTTATTTTTTGAAAACTACTCTACACTGCCAGCGTATATTAAGTTTTGATAATATATTGAAACTAGTAGTTTAAAAGAGTTTAGAAAAAAGGTATAATGTTTTTTGAGTGTAAAATAAGTTCTCTTAAAAAAATTACGATAAATAAGTTGTATCGAAAAAATTCACTTCAATGATAGAAGTTTAATCAAAATAAATCGCAGGGGGTGAGACTGCCGGCATGAGTGAGAATGAAAGAGACTTGGTTGAAAGAGCAAAGTCTGGCGATATTGAGGCTTTTGAACAACTTATTGTAGGGTGCCAAAAAAAGGTGTTTAATATAGCTTACAGAATGATAGGTAATTATGATGATGCTAATGAATTAGCTCAGGAGGTATTTCTTAAGGCATTTAGATCTATAAAAAAATTCAAAGGAGATTCATTGTTTTCCACATGGATTTATAAAGTTACTACGAATGTTTGTCTCGACGAAATACGTACAAGGAAAAAGAAAGTGGTAATATCCTTAGATCAAGAAATTGAATTTAATGATCGCGAAATAAAGCGGCAGATACCTGATAATGCTCCGACTCCAGATATGGAAGCAGAGACTAATGAAATAAAGCAAATTGTAAATGAATCCATTGCACAACTGAATGAGAATTATAGAAGTGTAATTATTTTAAGGGATATCCAAGGATTGAGTTATGGTGAGATTTCGAAGGTAGTTAATTGTCCTGAGGGCACGGTAAAATCCAGAATAAACAGGGCAAGACAGGCTCTAAAAAAAATTCTTCAAGGAAAAAAGGAACTTTTAAATGAGGAATTCGTCAAATAATATAGAGAGGAGGGATAAAGATGAAAAAATGTGAAGAGATATTAGAATTATTATCATTATATATTGACAATGAGCTTGATGATGAGACATCTAAGCTTGTCAAAAAGCATGTTGAGTTGTGTAGTTTATGTAAAGATGAGCTTGAACAGCTTCAGCAAATAGTTAAAATATGTAATGATATGGATGAAGTTGAGCTTCCTGATAACTTTAATGAGGTTTTACACCAAAAACTGAAATTAGAGAGTAGGAAGATGGAAGAAGACAAGAAAATAGTTGTTAAAAGAAACAGAATAATGAAAACAATAACTTCGGTTGCTGCAATATTTATTGTCATATTTGCGGTACGAGGTTTTATGAATATAATACAATTTGGCATGTCATTCACTATGAATAAGGCAGATGTTTTTGATGTAATGAGTAATGAAGGTGCAAAGAATTCAAGGGATTATGGGTCTGATTTAAGTACTAAATCAACAAATAAAATTGTTGCGTCTGAGAACGCTTTTGATAAAGAACTTGCAGATGGAACGGATGCAGCTAAAGAAGATGCAACAAATTCTAATGACAATGATGATGGTAAACAAGTTATAATGTTCTCAGAAACTATTTCTGATCTAGATACAACTGATGAACCAAAAGCTAGTGTAGGAGATCAGCTAGAAGAGGAAAAATACTTTGCAACTAATATGCCAGTAGAAGAAGCTAGGGAAATTATTATTACCATGAGTACAAAGACTGAAAATATTGAGTCGGAAAAATTGAAGATAACTCAAATTGCTGATAAATTTGGTACAAAAGTTGAAGTTGATACAGATCTACAAAAATACGCCTTTGTTTATAAGGATTGGCGTTATGATGACAATTTATCTATAAGCTACACTATGGACCAAACAAGTTATGATAAGTTTGTAAAAGAAGTTGAAGACAATTATAGAGGTCAATATTCAATAACAAAGGATGAAGGTCATCTTAGTGGAAGACTAAAGGAAATAGATAGACGCATAAAGGACCTTGAAAAGAATGAGTTAGTCAATGCAGATGAATGCAAAAGCCTTAGTGACGAAAAGGAAAGAGTAGTAAAGCAGCTAGATAATCTGAATTCAAATAATATGATAAGAGTTGAAATAAAAATAAACAGTGATTAGCATTATTGGTTTTCTTAGGATATAATATATAATAACATCAGATTTTAAAGTTTTTTTAAAATCACTTAAATAATTATATAATAAACATTTTACACTGATTTTATATATTGCGAGAAATTATGCGTTTAACCTTCAAATGCAGATGCTTTAACTGCATTTGCTTATGTAAGATCTTTTTTTGCAACATATACAAATAAAAAAATAAGTGAAACAGCAGTTTACGGCTGTTTTATTTTTGTGTAAAATGGTTTTGTATAGAAAAGTTATGAGTGAAGCGAATTTTTTTGGTAGTATATAGTATAGGATGAGACTGAGATTTATGGTTACAAAATAAATACATAAGAAAAGGTGAGGACTTAATGGAAATTAAAGCTGTTGTTGACAGGATTGAGAATGGATACGCTGTTTTGAAATCAGAGGGATTTGGAATGGAAATAAGTGTTCCGGTAAGCACATCCGATAAGAAATACCTAAAAGGTGATAATATAACCTTGCTACTTAAGAGTAATGATGAAAATAATGGATAAAAAGAAGCGATTGAGAAATATTAGTAATGGACTAGTTATAAGAGAGGGTGCCAATGAAAAAACAAAAATTAATGCTAATTGACGGAAATAGTATATTGAATAGGGCGTTTTACGGTCTTCAAGGAACTAATCTTTTGGCTACATCTGATGGATTGTACACTAATGCTATATATGGCTTTATCAATATAATGAATAAGTATATTGAAGAAGAAAATCCCCAGTACCTATGCGTTGCTTTTGATTTGAAAGCGCCTACATTCAGGCATAAGCAATTTGATGGCTACAAAGCCAATAGAAAGGGAATGCCAGAGGAATTGAGGGTTCAGGTTCCGGTTATCAAAGAAGTGCTTGACGCAATGAAAATTAAACGCCTTGAAATGGAAGGGTTTGAAGCTGACGATATACTTGGGTCTATATCATTGTGTGCTCAACAAAAGAATATGGATGTAGTGATTGTCACAGGAGACAGAGATGCACTGCAGCTTGCAAGTAAAAGTACAAGGATAAAGATACCTAGGACAAAAGGTGGCAAAACTGAGACAGAGGAGTATGATTTTGATGTTATACTTGAAAAGTATAATATTGAACCTGTTCAGTTTATTGATGTAAAAGCTTTAATGGGGGATACTTCTGATAATATACCAGGAGTTCCCGGAATAGGTGAGAAGACTGCTTTAGACCTTATATTGAACTATAATAGCCTTGAGAATTTGTATGAAAATGTTGATCAAATCACTAAAAAGGGTCTTAAAGAGAAGCTTATAACCTATAAAGAACAGGCTTTTATGAGTAAAAAGTTAGCTGAGATTGAAAGAAATATGCCTTTTTTATGCCATATTGATGAACTTATAAGAAATGAGTTTGATAAACCAAAACTATATGAACTTTTTAAGAGATTAGAATTCAAAAGCTTTATTGACAAGTTCGGATTAAGAGACAATCAGCCCGAAGTATCTTTAGTTGTTAATACGGAGTCTATAAAGGACAAGCAAGGGGCTGTAGAATTAAAAAATAAGATTGTGAAAGCAAAGGAGATATCCTTTTATTATTTGATAGATAAGGCTGACAAATTCAAAGACATCATTTCTGGTATTGCTATATCGGTTAATGAGAGAAGTGCCTATTATTTAGGTTTTAATGATGATTTTAGCGAGGAAGTATTTCTAGACGAGTTTAAAAGTATTTTTGAAGATAGCGGAATAAAGAAATACGGACATGATTTGAAGAATTTTATTGTGTATCTTAAGAATAGAGACATTGAGTTAAACGGGATAGCGTTTGATACTATGATAGGTGCATATATTATAAACCCTTCCCGAGACACTTATACCATCTCGGAATTGGCAAATGATTATCTCGGGGTAAGTGTAAAATCCATCGAAGAAATGACTGGTAAAGGCAGAAGTTTTATGCCCTTTTCTGAAATGGAAGAGGAAGAGCTTAAAAATGTAGTCGGTTTATATCCTGAGGTTATATTTAAGACTATGAAGAAAATTGAAGAAAAGCTCAAGGAAAATGATCAGACAGGTCTTTATTATAATATTGAACTACCACTTGTAAAAGTTCTTGCCGATATGGAGTATTACGGATTTAAAGTAAACATTAATGAACTTGTAAATATCTCAGGACAGCTTGATGAAAAGATACATGCTCTTACTATAAAGATATATGAGCTTGCAGGAGAAGAGTTTAATATTAATTCTCCAAAACAGTTAGGAGTAATACTGTTTGAGAAGCTAGAACTGCCAATTATAAAAAAGACAAAAACAGGGTATTCTACCAATGCAGAAGTGCTAGAAGAACTTGCTGGAAAGCATGATATTGTATCGAATATTCTTGAGTATCGCCAATTGGTTAAATTGAAGTCTACTTATATAGATGGTCTTATGGGAGTTATAAATCCATTTACCGGCAAAATACATTCTAGCTTTAATCAGACTGTTACTGTTACTGGTAGAATAAGTAGTACAGAGCCGAATCTTCAGAATATTCCAATAAAGGTTGAAATGGGCAGAAATATAAGAAAAGCTTTTGTACCTTGTAAGGATGATTTCAAACTAGTTGATGCAGATTACTCCCAAATTGAGCTGAGGGTGCTAGCTCATATAACCGATGACGTGAATATGATTGAGGCATTTGTAAAAAATGAAGATATTCATGCTTCTACCGCTTCAAAAGTATTCGGTGTACCTCTAGAGGAAGTGAATTCTTCATTGAGGTCAAAGGCAAAGGCTGTAAACTTTGGAATAGTATACGGAATAGGTGATTTTAGCCTTTCAAAAGATCTTGGTATAACAAGAAAAGAGGCTAGAACATATATTGATGGATATCTTGATAAGTATGCAAATGTGAAGAAATATATGAATGATATAGTTGCTCAGGGAAAAGAGCTAGGTTATGTTACTACCATGTTTGGCAGAAGAAGGTATTTACCCGAACTTAAGTCGAGTAACTTTAACGTTAGGTCTTTTGGTGAAAGAATTGCGATGAATATGCCTATTCAAGGAAGTGCTGCCGATATAATTAAAATAGCAATGGTTAAGGTTCATAGTGAGTTAATTGCAAGAAAGCTTAAGTCAAGACTAATTCTGCAGGTACACGACGAACTTATTATTGAAGCACATGAAAGTGAATTGGAAGAGGTAACAAAGCTCTTGAAAGAAAGCATGGAGAATGCAGCTGAGCTTAAAGTTCCTCTTAGTGTAGAAGTAAAATCAGGAGTTAGCTGGTATGAGACAAAATAGAACTAATACATGTGTTAGGATGAAGAGATAATGAGAAAAATTGGGGTTACCGGTGGAATTGGAAGTGGCAAAAGTACAGTTTCAAAAATACTTGCCTCTTTTGGAGCACAAATCATTGATGCTGATATTTTGGCAAAGCAAGTAGTGGAAAAGGGTCAGAAAGCACTTAGGGAGATTGTAGAATGTTTTGGTGAAGAAATTCTAGATCCGGACGGGAATTTGGATAGAGAAAAGCTTTCTGGCATCGTTTTTAAGGACAAACAAAAACTGGAAGTACTAAATAGGATAACTCATGCTCATATTGCAAAAAGAATTATTGAGGAGATAGACAGTCTGAATAACACTGAAATCGCCGTCGTTGACGCACCAATTCCTATTAAACACGGCTTTCTAGATGTAGTTGATGAAGTTTGGGCTGTTATTGCGGATAAAGAAGTTCGAATAAAAAGAGTTATGGAACGAAGTGGACTTACATACAATGAAGTAGAGGACAGAATAAAATCACAACTTAGTGACGACTATTATAAGAGCATTTCAAAAGTAGTAATAGTCAATAACGGTTGTGTTGAAAACTTGAGGCGACAAGTAAAAAAGCATTATTTTTAGTGCTCATTTTACTATGAAAGAAAGTTGAAAATATAAAGCTTTGGTAATAATGATAGGGTAGGTATAGCTAGTGAAGAAAAGGTTAGAGCGTGTAAAGGTAGCAATTTTAATTATTATAGCATTTTCAACAATTTTATTATTGCTAAATGGTATTGGAAAGAATATGTTTCCTTTGGAATATAGGGATTTGGTTATAAGATATGCTAAAGAGAACGAGTTGGATCCACTATTGGTTTTTTCGGTTATAAAAGCTGAAAGCAATTTTGACCCTAAAGCAACTTCTCATAGGAATGCAAGAGGCTTGATGCAAATAATTGATAATACGGGTATATGGGCAGCTGAGAAAATTGGTATAGAAGGATTTAGCGTTGAGTCTTTATATGACCCCGAGGTCAATATAAGAATAGGTTGTTGGTATCTTAGGAGCTTAAGAAATGAAATTTATCAATATAATGGTGAAATGAACAATGACCTTGTTTTAGCAGCTTATAACGGTGGAATAGGGAATGTTCAAAAGTGGCTAAAAAATAGTCAATATAGTAGCTCAGGAAAAGCCTTAGACAAAATACCTTTCAAAGAAACCGAAAACTATGTTAAAAGAGTAAATAATTATTGGAAAATCTACAAAAACCTTTATCGAAAAGATATTTAAAGCACATTATTTATCGCTGCGGAACTTACCATCTTTCTTGCAGCACATGCTTTAAGAAGTTGTGTGCTGCTTTTTTGTAATATATATGTCGTATAGTTTGTTTTTTGAAGTGGCCTAAGGTTAGGCGGTATTTTAGACGGATACTTTTTGCCTTACACTAGAAATATAAGTTGTTTTGAAATTGCTATGAAATTCTCTATAGCAAACATCGCAATATTTTCCTGAACGAATTGGCTTACCGCACATTTCACAGAAAAGAAAATGATTATTTTTTTCTAGTATTTCAAGTCTGCTTTCTCTGAGATAGCGTTTAATCTTTTTTACTGGCATATTTAAGTCGTTTGCAACATCAAAAATCTTTGAATTGGGGCGTTCGTATAGATATTCCTTTATCTTAGTGAAATCACTTTCGTCTTTCTCCATGCAATCTAGGCATACTTTAAAGAAACCATTTGAGTTGAATACTTTGCCACAGTGCTCACAATTTATCATACTCATAAAAAAACCACCTTACTTTGACATTTAGCAGTGAAACTACTATAATTATATTATATACTTTTTATGGAACAAAGTTAATGATTACAAGGCCTTATATTCATAGGCTATAAATAATAGGACCTAACATAGGAGTATAGACCTATGTAAAAATTAATTCAATGAGATATAATAATGTTGGCAGTAGAAATTGGAAAGGGAATGCATTTTGAAATCAAACAAACTTGGTTACTTATATATTTTAATCACTATTATCTTATTTAGCACATATGAAGTTGTAAGTAAAACTTTAACTAATAGAATTAATCCGTTTCAAGTTAATTTTTTGAGGTTTTTTATCGGAGGTATACTACTTTTTATTGTTATATTAGCAAAAGGTGATGTTTCAATAAAGGCTAAAGACCTTGGAAAAGTAGCGATAATAGGCATAATTAATGTGGTTTTCAGTATGAATTTACTTCAGCTTAGTTTGACTATGCCAGACTCAAAAGCTTCGATATCAGCAGTGATATTTAGTAGTAATCCTATATTTGTGACAATATTTGCAGCAATAATTAATAGAGAAAGAGTTAGGTTTTATAAAATTATAGGTTTGATGTTTGGTGTGTTTGGCGTAGTTTTGATAGCACTAAACGGAAACAAATTTGATATACTGAACATGAAAAGTCCTCTATTGGCTTTGTTGTCAGCAGTTTTATATGGTCTATATACTGTTTTAGGTGGTAAAGTATCATCAAAAATAGGTAGCCTAAAGATGAATTCATATTCTTTTTTGCTTGGAAGTTTGGCATTAATACCGTTTTTGATATTTTTAAAGATACCAATTATAAGTTTTGATTATTCAGCAACTTTTCAAATATTATATTTGTCCTTATTTGTGACGGGCATTGCGTATCTCACTTATTTTTTGGGATTAGCATTAACCGGTGCAAGTAAAGGCTCACTTGTATTTTTCTTAAAACCAGTTTTAGCGTCAATTTTTTCAGTAATTATTTTAGGTGAAAGGATAACCTTTAATTTTGTTTTAGGTACGATACTTATTATTTTAGGAATAACTCTCGTACTATATTGGAACAAAATAATTCCTGATAATAAGTAAGGTTATTATAAGCATTCACTTTATGTGGGTGGCCTTCGGTATCTTAAAACTTCTAGAATTTAATACAATAGTATTCAAAATTATTCTTTTTATTTCGATATATTAATTGGGTGATTTCTCAAATTAGCTTGTTGATCACCGTTTAGTAACTGACTCGTATTTTTTTGCATCGTCAAATAAGTGCTATAATTCGAAGCTAAAAAAGTTTCCTACATGTTTTGTATTATGAGGTAAATGTGTATAGGTTCTATATAAAGCTAAAGGGTTAGGAGGTGTGAAAGATGGAGGGTTACTGACTTTTATTTATACAAGTTTTTGCAGTAGGTAAGGAGTATTTGTGTAATAAAAATAATCCAAAAAGGAAAAGGGACTATGATTAATGATATCATAAGTGAGTCTATAAAAGAAAAGAAGCAAAAGTTAGCTAAGTTTAAGCGAAATGTGCTGTATTTCCGATGGACTATATTGGTATTTATCCTTCCAGCTTTTTTGTTTGATTCAGAATTTTTTGATTCGAAGAATTTTACATTCTTGACTATGTTTCTAATCACTTTGTATAACATGATTATTTCTCTTTTGATTATGTTTAGCAAGCCTGAGAGAGTTAAGAAGGATATTGGAATAGTACTTTATGTAGATGTTCTTTTAATTTGCTCTATGGCTTGTATCCTTGGAGGAATTGAGTCGGATATCTTTATCGTGCTGTTGTTTATAATTGCTTACTATGGTATTAGTAGGGATATTGCAAGCATAGCAAATATAACTGTTTATACTATATTTATGTACTCGATATTTATAATAGGATTTGAGAGTAATAGATTAAATGAATTCAATTATTGGAAGTTGATAAGCAGAGATTTCTTTGTACTTATTACTGCTTATGGTATTTCACTGATTATTGCAGAAGTCAAAAAGTACGATGAGATGCATAAAAGAGAATTTAAGCTTGCTAGAACCGATAAGCTCACAGGGCTTGCAAACAGGCATTATTTTGATCAAAAGCTTGAAGAGGAAGCACTTTATGCAGATTATGCAAGAAAGCCGCTAAATATATTAATGTTTGATATTGATAATTTTAAGAAGTTCAACGATACTTACGGACATATATGGGGAGATAAACTCTTGTCGATGTTTGGTGATATTGTTATGCAGAATATACGAAAGACAGATACGCCGGTCAGGTATGGAGGAGAAGAGTTTATTGTTCTAATTGGTGATTTGGATATGGCAACTGTAAAGGGAATAGGAGATAGAATCAGAAGTCAACTTGAGAAACAAAACTTTAATATGGGAAGTGAAAATTCGAAATGCAAGGTCACTGTAAGTTGCGGTATTGCCCAGTATCCAACCCATGCTAAAGACATAAAACAGGTTGTAAATTATGCAGATAAAGCATTGTATTATGCAAAAGAAATAGGTAAGAACATAGTGGTTAGTTACGATGAAATAGGTAAGCTCAGGGAAACTGTTCAGATAGACATAGATACATATTTAAGCAACTAAATATGTTGGAGATAATATCACTCCAACATATTTTGTTACGCTTCTTTCAGATGAAGTGAAAGAGGCAAAAACGAAGGGACTCGATGTCCCGTAGTTTTTATTACGCTTCTTTCGAACGAAGTGAAAGAAGCAAAAACGAAGGGACTCGATGTCCCGTAGTTTTTATTACGCTTCTTTCAGATGAAGTGAAAGAGGCAAAAACGCAAGAGGCTAGATGCCCCGAAGTTTTTATCTGGCTTATATACCCTATGAATTTTTAAATTAGAGCTTTTTACCTACAGCATTGGCAACTGGTCTTAATTCTTCCATAAGCTCTGAAAATTTAGAAGGTTTAAGTGATTGGTTTCCGTCGCAAAGTGCTGCATTAGGTTCAAGATGGACCTCTATTATCAGACCGTCGGCACCTGTAGCAATTGCACCTTTTGAAAGTGCATTAACATACTTCCAAGTACCTGAAGCATGGCTAGGATCCACTACTATCGGAAGGTGAGAAAACTCTTTAACTACAGGGATAGCACTAAGGTCAATAGTGTTACGGGTTGCAGATTCATAAGTACGAATCCCTCTTTCGCATAGTATTATGTCGGAATTCCCGCTGTCCATAATATATTCTGCGGCCATCAACCATTCTTCAATTGTTGCCGAAAGACCTCTTTTTAGTAGTATAGGTTTTTTTGAATGTCCAACTTCCTGTAATAGTCTGAAGTTTTGCATATTTCTTGCACCGATCTGTATGATGTCCGTATAGGAAGCAACAAGTTCAACATCTCTTGTATCAATTACTTCAGTAACAAGTTTCAAACCAGTAGCTTCTCGTCCAGCAGCCATTATCTTAAGTCCGTCTTCTTCAAGACCTTGAAAAGCATAGGGGGAAGAGCGGGGTTTAAAAGCTCCACCACGGAGAATCTTTGCACCGGCTTGCTTAACTCTTATTGCTGTTGAAACGTAGTTTTCTTCGTTCTCTATAGCACAAGGACCAGCCATAACAACGATTTCATCGCCGCCTATTTCTACATCTCCAACTTTAACTATAGTAGGAGAATGCTTCAACTCGCGGCTTGCAAGTTTGTAAGGCTTCATTATAGGTACAAGGTTTTCAATGCCTGGCATTGTTGATATGGCATGAGTGTTTAATAGTCTTTTGTCACCTATTGCACCTATTACTGTCTTTATTTCCCCAAAAATCGGATGAGTTTTAAAGCCAAGCTCGAATAGTTTCTTTTCTACATTTTCAATTTGCTCTTTTGTAGCGTTCTGTTTCATAATTATAATCATAGCTTTATACCTCCTAAAAATATAATAATTTTATTTGTGTTTAATTTGCTTTTATCCCTCTAAAGAATAAAAAAGGTTCAAAATAATAAAGAAGCGTAACAAAAAACTCCCCATCCCTTAAAGGGACGAGGAGATTATCCACGCGGTACCACCCAAATTGGCTAAAAAGCCCACTTATAAATATACAGGAATTAAGTTCCGATATATTCTTTCTTTTAACGGTGAAAGCTCCGGTATTGCCTACTTAAGTAAAATATACTTTTCAGCTTACAGCTCTAAGGGGAACTTCGATAATAATACTTTTATCAGGCTTTCACCATCCCTGACTCGCTTAAAAAGCCATTACAATTTACTTTCCCTTATCATCGCTTTTAAATATAAACTATTAACTTATATAATAGCACCAAAAAATATTTTGGTCAATAAAAATTTTGGTAAGTTGTAAAATAAAGTGACGGAAGAAGCAAAGAATTAAGACTCATGGTAAAATCCATTGTATAATGTTTAGCAATCATGAAAAACAAACAAAGGAGAAAACCATGAGCCATATTATTAATAAT
>JAAYPF010000142.1 GCA_012519925.1 Clostridiaceae bacterium | reverse complement strand
TTTTCACTTTGTGTTACCAGCTATATGGAAACTCTATTTCGTAAGATTTCCTAAAGTTATATATAACGGGGTACTCTTCCTGCATGTGATATTTATACCATACAGGATGGTTATATAACCCCTATGTACCTTGAAAATCAATAAATTAAGAAACACATTCAGCCTGTAGACGGATTTTGAAATTTGTTGTATTTCTGTATCCGTAAGCTCTCCGCTTTATGTTCTTAATCTTATGATTAAGTCCTTCTGTAGGTCCATTGGTTATTTTGAAGTCATAATAGTTTAAAATATACTCACGCCAGCTATCGACCGTTTTGCAGAAGGTCTGAAGCTCTGGAATTCCGCTATCCATAACAAGTTCTTTGAAGTAATCAAGGAAAGCTGCTGCATTTTCCTTAGTGTTTATAGCAAAGAATTTACGGAATTCTTCTTTGATTGCTAGACATTCACCGAGTTTTGGATACTCATCACATATTTTAAAAAGCTTTTCAATTTCTTCTGCAGTTAGATCTTCAAAATTCTTCAGAAGCGCCCAGCGGATGCCGAACACTTTAGTTTTATCACCTTCTTCTTTTCTGACTTTGTTCTGAATGTGTTTTCGTGCATCATCTATCAGATTGTGGAACAACTGAGCAATATGGAATCTATCAATCACAGGTTTTGCATTCGGAAGAGCCTCAATTATAGAACTACAATAACTACGGCTCATATCCATTGAAACTGCCTTTATTTGTCGCTTAAAGTCATCCGGTAAATCATTTATATAAGCAATTACTTCATCCTTAGTTCTTCCCTCAATGATATCAATTAGGCTGTTAGTTGTTAAGTCATTGATGGCTGTATTGTACTTGTGTCCCTTCCTGACAGCAAAGTCGTCAATTCCAAGATACTCAGTTTTTATAGGACCTCTATTAGCAATTTCCAACTGAGCATAATGGTTAAAAATTCTCTGACACTTGCCGTGACTAAGGTTTGTAAGTTTTGATACATTTTCAATACTGTTATTTCGGCAGAGCTCATAAACATAGATTTCATACGGTATGGTTTGACGCTGGTATTTCCTTATAAAATTACAAGTTAAGTCAAAAGGATGATCAGGGTCACAGCTACACTCCAACCTGAATATTTGTAGAACAAGTTCCGTTTTGGTTCCCCATATTGATAGATGCCCATAGCATTGCACCCTTACATCATGTATTACATTTGTAAATCTACCGCACTTAGGACATATAGCCCCAATGTGCGTTGGTTTTGCGAATACAGTGTATGTGCCACTATTTACATTGGTATGAATAACCTCTAAACCTTGAATTCCTAACATTTTTGAAGTAAAATCAAGAATGTTATTCATATCCGATACACCCCCTTTATTATTTTTTAGTAGCATATTAAACAATAAGGGGTTTATCGGATTTTTTGTACCCTTTTTACCAGTACTTTGGTAAGGTACTTTATGGAATTGTCAATGTTCCACAAAATCTATTGTTGAACCTTTATTTTTAAATGTAAATACAAATACAATATAACAAACAAAAGCACATTATAACATTTCCCAATAATGTTGCAAGCACTTTTATTCCATTTAGACCATATACCATTAGATTTATCATGTCATAATAATACAACTTATCCTGCCTTGCCTAAATTGCTTATGTCTTTTATATCTAATGCCCTAGTATGTAATGTATGTACCCATTCCTTTTTATCTCTGTCAATATACCCCTGAACCATAATAGGAATCCAAGTGATATTATAAAAAGGATATAAAACATAGTAACCTAACATTTTTAAGGAAAACTTGCCCTCTAACGCTACAAACACTATACCCATGTAGGTTGAAACCAAAAACATTAAGGTAGCTAATCCAAATTTTATATCGAATACTTCTGTTATCTCGGTAAAAAATATAAGCTTAAGTAAATTACCAAGCATTACAACTCCACCTAATACAACAAACAGAGGATATACTACATAAACTGCATTGTCAAAAGCAACTAAATCCTTCTTTTTTATTGCTCTAGATAAAAGAGCCTTTAAATATCTGCATGCACAATCGGACTGTCCCTGCATCCAGCGTTTTCTTTGTTTCCACGACTGTCTCATTGTAAGAGGTTTCTCATCATAGACAACAGCTTCATGGGACCAATACACTCTTTCACCTCTTAAAATAAGTTTGATGGTAAATTCCAAATCTTCAGTAAGACTTGTAGCACCCCAGCCTATCTCTTTGAGCAAATCAGTAGTGACGACAAATCCTGTTCCCCCCAGCACACAACTAAGACCTAAATAATAACGTGCCAACTGGAAAATCCTATTGTTTGTCCAAAATGCTGCACTGTAACTTGCAGCAATAAAAGAATCACCAGGGTTTTTACTGTCAAGATACCCTTGAATTACCTTATGCCCCTTGCATAGCTGTTTGTTCATTTCTTTTAAGAAATTTAAAGAAAGAAGATTATCGGCATCAAGTACACATACCGCATCATAATGCTTCTCCATCTTAAAAATCTTTTCAAACATCCATTCAAGAGCATAGCCTTTACCTTTTTTGTTATCATCAAATCTTTCAAAAGCTATGGCCCCGTTTTCTCTGGCAATTTTGGCAGTATTATCATTACAATTATCCGCAATTACAAATATATCGTATAAGTGGGAAGGATAATCTACACTAGACAAATTCCTTACTATACTCCCGATTACATTTTGTTCGTTATGAGCCGCTACAACAATTGCAAACCTGTTTACAGGCGAATAATTGTCTGCACTTTCTTCCCTTCTTTTAACCCATCCAAAAATTGATATAACAAATAAATAGGCAGCAACAGGTACTATAAGAAACTGGAGTCCAAACAAAACTGAATCAATCATAAATTCAATTATTTCTAAATTGCTATTCAAAAACATTAATATTCTCCTTTTGTGAAATAAATAACATGTAAATTAATACACAGTTTAATAAGTTACTCTAGACGTCAATAATAATCAAGCTGAATTGTAAGTGAATTTACACTTTTGCGGGCTGTTTAAGCAAAAGACTTGAATAATTTGACCCCATCTTTACTCTTTTGCTAAATTTCACCATAGTCAGAATATATTTCACCAAGGAAATCTGGAAACACTACAAATTCATTGGGTTTCGACGGTCGTATTTTGCGTGTAATAGATGGTCGCAACTCCCATTTTAATAAAAAGTTTATTTTTTGTTCATTATTTTGTAATAATTTCAGCAATTATTTCCCCTAGTGCATTAATCCAATTTGAATACTTTAAATCCGTAATCGATATTTGTTCCCGTGTCTTCCTTTATTTTTTTTGCTGCCCTTAATATGCGTTCCTTTCCTATTTGACATATATCACTGTATCCAGCTTCATATGCTTTTGAATCTTTAGGTATGGTTTTCGGTTTTTGTACCATTATATATTTTCGTCTGCCCTCATCCGACGCATTTAATTCCATGACGGCATGAGCTGTTGTTGCAGAACCGGAAAAAAAATCAAGAACTATAGCTTCCTTGTCATCCTTTATAACCATATTTAGAATTTTCTTAATTAAAGACAGAGGTTTAGGATAATCGAAACACCTTCCCATTCCCAAAAACTCCAATTCCTTAACAGCATTTTCATTTGTACCTACACCACTATTTTTATTCAATTCCACATCCAGTAAATTGGTGGGTGGTTTAAAGTTTTCTTCATTATTAGGCCGTTGGAACCGGATTGAAAACTTTGACGACTTTACAATAAAATATGTACCCTTTTGGATTTCCTTGAGCATGAAATCCTTTGTCCACTTAAATTCACCTTTCAAAAATACTTCCTCAACATTTATACCGTCTTTGACTTCAAAATCGTTAAGAAGTTCAACTCTATTATATCGTCCAGCACTAAAGCAACCATCCTTTAAAAAGGTAAATCGTATTGTTCCTCTAGGAAAACTTAACACCCTCACCGGATTACCAGCATTTAAAAGAGGGGCATCACAATTTTCAAGTTTCGTCCCGTAATATTTCATACCGCTCAATTTTTTTTCATAGCAAAGCACATACTCTGCTGTCTTTCTGCTTTTAATGGATAATGACGGAGGTGTGGAAGTTTTTGTCCAAATGAAGGTCTCAACATAATTTGATTCCCCAAATATTTCATTCATCATTATCTGCAAATTATAAAGCTCATTGTTGTCAATGCTTACAAATATCACTCCATCATCTTGAAGTAAATTCCTAGCAAGTTTCAGTCTTGAATACATCATAGTAAGCCAGTTGCTGTGAAACCTTCCGTCAAACTCATTATCCGACGATGAATTCTGTCCCGTTTTTTCAAGATAACGATTTGCACCCATACTAAAATCGTCCTTATATATGAAAGCTTTCCCCGTATTGTAAGGTGGATCTATATAAATACATTTAACCTTATCTATATATGATTTCTGTAGTATTTTAAGTACATCGAGATTATCTCCCTCTATATATAAATTCCCTGTACTGTCCCAATTCGCACTTTCCTCTTTTACAGCCTTTAAAGCTTTAGATGTTGGAGTGTTTGTAAGAAGAATAGCTTCCTTTTTTCCAGGCCAAGTAAGTTGATATCTATCGCAATCTTCACTCACGATCTGACCTGACAACTCTTGTTTTAGCAATTCAAAATCTATTGACTTTATAAGCTTCCCATTTTCATCTTTTGCCTCTGTAATAACATTAGGAAACAACCGTCCCACTTTTTCAATATTTGTCTTAAAAAGACTGTCCGACTCAGTTGAAAGCCTTTCCATAATTTCCTCCCGATTATCTAGTCATTTATAAAATAAACAAAGGCTATTGATATATTGGCAAAATCAATAACCCCTAAACTTCTAATTCATGTTTTTTTGATATAATTATTATTGTGCTTTCTTTCTAAACAGTTTAAAACTCTTCAGCTTCTCTTTGTCAGTAACCACAATATAGACTTCCGCAATCAACAACACTATTATGCAAAGGATTAGCATGAGAATTATCAATGGATATTCTCCCTTAAACCCGCTTTTAGAAGTATGCTTGACCAATATACCAATATACGCCCATATTACTGCAATGCCGTAGCCTAAATTTAGATTTTTGAACATAATAAGCCCTGAAATCAAAAGACCCACAACCAAAACTGCTACAGTCAATAACCTATTATAACCGTTGCCGCCTAAACTAACATAAAACGTAGCTATATTTGCAATAGTTGCTACTGTAATCCAACCGAAATAAACGCTGAAGGGGAGCCTTATGAAAATCTTTTCCCTTGTGGAAAGCTCTGCCTTTGAAGTATGTAAATTTATTACAATAAGGCAAATAAGGATTATTAGCATTAATACTAAAGATATCCCAATTGACTTATAGTGCCATACAAACATCCAACCGGTATTCGCCATGGAAGATATGGTAAAGGGTATTGCTATCTTTTCTATTAAATCTTTACTAAATGAACTGTCTCTATTAGATAGGAAACCATATTGGTATAATATGTAGCCTGCTAGCAAGATATAAATAACTGTCCAAACTGAAAAAGTTAGCGGTGCGGGTGCAAAAAGATTTTGGTATAGATCCGAAATTTCTCCTGTTGTCAGACCATTAAAGGGTATAATGTTGGCAAGAACATTAACTATAATCATAACAATGAACGTAACTGTTGTATGAACTTTTGTAAAATTACCTACAGTTGAATCTTCCATTTAGTAGCACTCCTTTGTGATTTTATATAAGGGTTATAAACTTTTATAGGAATACTTTCCCTATATATAACTTTTCATATTAACTTATTGAATTTATAGTATCACAATATAGTTTTTTCAACAATATAGTTTTATTTCGAATTTTAGGATTGGTATCTTACCTTAAGAATAAGAACTTAAAGAAATCGAACTTCTACATTTTCACCTCTTTCACTCGCTTCGAAAGAGGCGAAAGCTTAGGAGTTCAATAAAAAGATATACTTGCTATTAATAAATTTTTCACCTAATACTTTTGCGGGTCATATAGTTTGCCCATAAACAAAATGGTATCGGTTTCCTTTACCTTTATTACAAGCACCTTAAGTATCACTACTTGTTTGACATTATAATACAACGTAGTGACTAGAGCATTATCTCTAATCTTATTAGCCTTCCGAGTATCTTTACATCTTTTCTGTATGCAGTATCTGTCACAAGGCTGCCTTTATTGCTGATAAGCAAAAGTTTTCCACCTTCGATATTTTTTATCTGTCGGACAGTTCTTACACCTTTATAATCTATAAAGAAAATTCCATCCTTATCCATCTCGTGGGTACTGTGAACTAATACACGATCTCCGTTTAGGATTCTAAATCCTGCCATATCATTGTCTTCGATGACAAGATAGAAAACTTTATCTTTTGCAAAGCCTTCCACTTTATTATTTATTATAGGTAATTGCTTAAGCTCTGCCTGTCTTTCCATCTTATAGTTATAAACCGGCACGGTCATAAGGACACCTGCAAGTGCATCATTCCAGATATCCTGTACAGGTTTTTCAACTACTTTAACTATATTCTTTTGAGGTTCTGACCTATATACCTTCTCTTCTGCCTCATAAATATCGAGTTTGCCTACTTCTCCACGTAGTGCTTTAGAGAATCTCTTTACTAAATCCTCATTTAGTATTCTTCTTCCGGCCTCCACATCTATTATAAAGCTCTCAGAAACACCCATAATTTTACCAAGCTGTTTTTGTGTAATTCCAAGTTCCTTTCTCAACTTGCTTATCTCTAATCCCATTCTATTACTCATATGAAACCCTCCACATATATATCTAAGTCAATTTTTATGCACTAACATTACCACATTTCAAACACAGAATTTTTTTAAGTCCCTTTATAACAGTAAAACAAGACGGAAAGTATTTTCTCCTTTTACTATGCCAACATAGCCTGATTAATATTAAGAACACTCAGAAACGCCTGCACTGCTGATGGGTCAAATTGTGTGCCTGAATTGTTTTTTAGTTCTTCTACTATCTCGTTTATTTTCATACCTTTTCTATAAGGTCTATCGGACAACATTGCATCAAAAGAATCAGCCACACATAATATCCTAGCCTCAAGGGGAATTTTATCTCCTTTAATGCCGCTCGGATACCCTTTGCCGTCAAATCTTTCATGATGGTATTTTATTGAATCAATCAAATGGTCAATTCCAGCTAACGGTTCAAGTATGTCAACGCTATAAACTGGATGCTTTTGCAGCAAGCATCTATCATCAGTTGTTAGCGAACCACTCTTGTTCAATACCGATTCAGGAATTTCCACCTTGCCTATATCATGCAACAAAGCCGCTATTTTAATCAGTCTTATTCTCTCATCACTAAGTCCCATAGCTTTTGCGATCATCACTGCATATTCCATTACACGTTCCGAATGCCCTAAAGTGTATTTGTCTTTTGCTGATACAGTACCTAAGAGTGCCCTTAGCCCACCAAATAATTTTTCATCAGAGTCATAGAAATATTTTATATCTTCAAACACATCTCTATATAGCTGAACATTATTCCTGCCCATGTTTTTAGCACGATAAAGTGCACTATCTGCTTGCACAATCAATTCATCCTTCGTTTTAGCAAGATCAGGATATATGGAATAGCCCGCTGATATGGTAACTTTATCTGGCAATTCAAAAACTTCATCATCATCCACCATCTTATCAAATTCTTCTCTTATTTGCTCAATTACCAACAATACTTTATCTGAATTAGTATCGGGCAAAAGAATGGCAAATTCATCTCCTCCATACCTACATACTACATCTTGCCCTACTATATTAGCAAGGAATAAGTTTGAGGATTTAGATAACAGCAAATCTCCTGCTTTATGCCCGTAATTATCATTATATTTTTTAAAGTTATCTAAATCAACCATTATCATACCTAAAGAGCTGTTAGTTTCGTCAGCTTTTTTTATTTCCTCTTCAAGTCTTGTTTGAAAATATCTATGATTATATAATCCTGTAACACCATCTATATTTGCAAGGAACTCTAACCTTTTTATATTCTTTCTTGCTTGCTCAAAAATATAGGTAACCATAATACAAGCAACTATAACTGCAATTCTTGTAGCCGATAGACAATACAGTAAACCTGAAGTCTTATTCGTAATGCGAAGAAGGGTATCTAAATTACTATTAAAAGCTTGCACATCAAACACCGAACTTACATCCACTATGTTCGAATAATCATTCAACTGCTTTGATATTGATAATACTTTACTTGTCAGTTGCTGAGCGTTATTAACTACCTGTATTGATGCCATCCTTGCCATAGACGCCATTTTTACAGCAGCAATGGCATTTGTTGGTATGCAAAGCAAAGCCCCTAAATATCCGTACTTGTAACAGAAAAAAATTGATATGCCTATTTCAAAAACCCCAACAAACGCCCTAACGCTTATAGGGAGTATACCAGATGCCTGCAAGGCTTCAATAAGAATGTATATAATTGCAAGAATAATGAAAACTGGAGTTGCCCTATCCTTTACTAGCCCCCAAAAATTAGAATATGAAATAGTTTCTCTCTGCAAACCGTTAATTCTCATATTCGCTTTAATAATATTATCATTCATCGCAAGTATCCTTTTCTTTTCGACTTAATATACTTATCAATTGTTATATATAAAAAATCATAGCAAAACACCTTAGGTGATAGGAAACAAAACAGAAAGTCCATTTTTTCTACCTGCATCAAAACAACAAAAAACAACTTAAACTAAAACAGAAAACCTTAACGAAAATGTCAAAAGACATACCGCGGCAAATCCGCAAGAATTCAGAATTTAAAACACTCTGACAATATGCCTTTAGTAATTTGCTAACTTCTTCTTAAAAGAAGTTTTGAGTCTGAAACGTCACAATATTTAAGATCCCTTGTAAGAATTAGATAATATCTGCATTCTTCAAGAGAACCACGTGCAATATTACAAAAACGCATTTTATCTCTTTTGCTATGTTTACGTAAACCTTCAGCTATATTAGCAACTATTGATATAGCAGCACGCCTAAATTGTGATGCCAGACCGTATATTTCATGCTTTGGAAATATTCTGAACCCTGAATTCTGAGTTCTGAATTCTCCTTTTAAGCATTGATATAACTTGTGTGTGGCAAAAAAGTTTTTAAAAAAACAAACTTTTTTAGAAGAATTATATACAAAACTATTTTTATTGTGATTTTATTTACAATAACTATATCATACACTAAAATAAGGTTGATTAAAAGTAATATTTTTACAGTATAGGTGATAACAAAAAACTTTTTAACAAATATTGCTACAGATATTTACAAAATCGTAAATTTACCATAAAATAGTCATAGAAGCTTAAATTTGAGAATTTTACTATCTTATAGGGAGAATGTTATGAACTATAATTTATTTTATTTTATATTACCTTCAATATCTGTTGTTTTTTCAATGTCGATGATATTATTTTCATTTATACGAGGTAAAAAAAGTACAACTTTATATTCATTTATTTTTTGCCATGTAATTATGACATTATGGACCGTTGGTCAGATACTCGAAAATGTTAGTACTGACGAAAATCAGAAATGGGTTTCAACAATAATAAAATATTCTGCAATCACATATATGAGTGGTACATGGTTTATGTTTACGCTGTTGTATACTAACAGAGTTAAAAACTTTCGAAAAACCTGTGCTGTAGTATTTTTGTTGCCTACAATTTTTAATCTTGCGGTATTAACTAACAAACATCATTATTTGTTCTTTTCCGATTATTCAATGGGGCAAAAAACCTATGGCATTCTTTTTTGGTTACACACTTTAGTTTCATATTCCTATCTAATTATTTCAATAGTTATCCTATTGATTACTGGACTTAAATGTGTTGAAAAATATAGAATTCAATATGTATTTTTAGCTATTTCCATTTTCATTCCTACAGCTTTAAATTTACTTTATGTATCGAGAATTATCAGACCAGGTGCTGACTTTACACCTATAGGTTTTGTTTTCTCATCGTTTATATTCTTTGTTTCTGTATTCAAATATCGTTTTTTAAATATTTTGCCCGTCGCAATTACGGATATTCTTGATGCAATTCCACAAATAATTATAGCTTTAGACACTAATAACGAAATTAGCTATGCTAACAAAGCATTCCACACATTTTTGCCCAAATACAAACCATCTGTACAAAATAACATTATTTTATTTAAAGAATATTTTAGAAAAAAAGTTTATATAGACAAAAAGAATATGTTGGTTATGGATCGTATAGTATCCTCAACAAACAAGGCCTTCACTGATGAATTAGAGTTTAAATGGCCAAACTTAAATAGAACAGTAATTTTCCAGGTTAATGCTATTCCCATACATGAAAAAGGTGCTTTTATTGGCAGAGTTATAATATTTAATGATGTGACGGAGTATAAGCATTTGATTAACGATAATATACAAAAAAACGAATCCCTATCACTCATGACTCAAAAATTATTAGAGGCAAATCTTTTCCGCGGCGAAGCATCTGCTGTCAGTGAAAAATCTCTAAACGCTTTTAGAGACGATAATAGTCAAAAGTTTTACAGTGCCACAGAACAAAAAGCCAAGTGATATCTACCAACTAGCGTCCGAGAATAGTTCTTGCAACCGTCATGGCTGTTTCTAGTATTCTTTTGCAAACATATATGTCAGTATAGTATCCTGATGTTTTAGTAGTGAATTGTCTAATAACAATTACCTCAGCATCTTTATCATTTTCACAACTTATAACAATATCTCTTTTACGCGAAATCCCCTTGACATAGTCTTCTAATCCAAACCCGCTTTTAGCCGCTATTACACAATAAAAATAAGGATACCGCTTCCCTTCCACGGGATTTATATTAATCTGTGCTTGTATACCATAAAAACCTTCGGGCATATCATCAAAGCTTATACTAAATCTGCTATTTCTCGGAACACTCTTTCCATTTTTATCTTTAGCGAGCATTAATGCTGGTCTGAAACTCTCTCCCTCTTTTTTGATACTCCGAAAATGCTCTTCTAGATCTTTTATAATTCTAACTCTAGTTAGTAAATCCCGCTGCTTAATTACTTGTAAATTTCCACTAAACCAAATCGGAATCATAAGAATTATAACATCAATTAGGAAAATCCATATCAAACCGCTAAAACTTGTTTTGAAACCTAAATATAGGGTGAAAAATGCTATAGAACCTGTGATTAAAACAATCAAAGAAAATATATCAATTTTGCCTTTATTCCACTCTTTCGACTTCCTCTCAATGTCTATGACCCTATTAATCTGTACCATATCAACCTGCGTCCAGTTTTTATCCTTATCATAATTTGTAATCTTCACAAAATTGTCAAAACCACGGGCTAAATTTAACACCGAAGCACAAATCAAAAAAACGACCCCAGGAAACGCCTTCATAAGTATAATCTGGAATATAAAACCTACTGCTAAAAGGGAAAAGTAAAAAATCATCCTGTTGGAATAAGAAAGATTTTTCATTACATAAAACTTAACACTGTCTTGTTTTTCTGGCATAAAAAATCCAAATATTTTGTTCATACTGTACTCCTCCCTTTTGATAACCCCATTGATTTCCATGCAGAATCGAGTTCTCCATCACCATGAACTTTAAAATAAAGCGGACAAGCCCCTTGGCATACAGCAAAACTCTTACATTCCTTACACTCTTCAGGTGCTGCTTCCTTACCTCTGATCCACTCTGCACGCTTTTTAGACCAAACCGCCTCAAACCCTTCGTTTAAAATATTCCCAACAGGTTCGGGCCAGCTCGAACACGGAAGTATGTTCCCCTTAGGATCGATAGAAAGCAGACCTTCACAAGCACTACAACCTCTATTTCCAAAGCCCGACGCTATAGGATTGAATAAACATATTGGTGTTGGGGAATACCACATGTATTTAACCCCTTCTTTAGCGGCTTCAGCTTGAAGACTTTTTACTATCCCACCTATTTCCGTATAGCTCACTGTAAGCTCATCATCGCCTCCACGTCCCGCAGGTATAACTAAATTAGTGGAAAACCTTTTTACCCCTATATCCTTACAAAAAGCAGGGTACTCTAACAAGCTATCTTTATTCAGTTTACAAATGGTAAAGTGGGGATGCACTGTTATCCCCGCCTCTTTAAGTGCCATAAATCCAGCTATAGAGGCAGCGTGTGAACCCGGAACTCCCGTAATCATATCATGCACTGAGGCATCGGCAGATTCGATGCTCACCTGTGCTGACGAAAGACCTGCACGGGCAAATTCCCTTGCTTTACTTTTAGTTATAAGAGTCCCATTAGTTATAAGATTTACTCTCATTCCATTCGTTTTTGAAGCATATTTTATAAGCTTCGGGAGATCCTTATAGGTTGTAGGCTCCCCCCCTGTAAAGGAAACACTCGGTACTTCCGCTTCATACCTGATAACATCAAGCACCTTTTTAAATCCTTCCGTATCAAGCTGATCCTGATCTTTTATCTGTGTACACCCAGCATAGCAAAACCGGCACTTAATATTGCATGTATATGTAAGTGCCACCTCTGATAATACAGGAAGTTTTATGTATCCAAGACTAAATTCAGTCCTATGTATGGCCGCTGTAGAATAGTTTTCACACACTTCTTTATTCCACAAACGTAGGAAGTCTACAAAAAACCTTTCTAGCTGTGCCTCGGTTTCAGGCGAATCAGACCTTGCCATAATAAAATCCCGTACCGAACCACCCTCTAAAATATGTGCAATAACACGAGCTCCAGTAGCATTAAGCCTAAACGCTTCATTTGGCATACGAATAAGCACATTATCACTTAGCCGTATAAATACATAGGGTTTTATTTTATTAAAAAAATCATCAACCCATGATAATTTATGTTTCTTCATTTTGCACCCCCACTTACACATGCCGAATGACACGCTGAATGACAGGCAGAATGACACGCTGAATGACAGGCATCGTGACAAGCGGAGTGACACGCTGAGTGGCAGGCATCATGACAAGCGGAGTGGCATGCAAATTTATCCACCTTCGAACCAAAATCCGGTCTAGGTTTTACATTTTCAATATCCTTCCAATCAGTCTTATCATATCGATCAAAATTATCCGTGTAGCTGTCATACATTCCTCCGCTGTGGTAAAAATACCAGTGCGGCCACAATTTAGCATAACCATCTTCTTCATACACTTGACCTTCATCTACTGAATTTGGATTTTGTTCTTTATACTCCTTTGACAGTTTTTCCTCATAGTACTTCTTTGTAGCTTCTATATCACTATCCCACGTCTTTTGTTGAACATTATCCACAAGTTTTTTTAGAATATTTTCTATCTCTTTCCCACTAAACTCACCATCATCAGCAGCATCATACATCATGCGTTCGTATACTCCTAGCTCGGAGGATGATCTGTTATGAGCAGTACGTCGTACTTTAAGGGGATTTTGTGAAATTTCTTCTATGAATCCTTGTGCAACAAGTTTAGACAAAATGGCTGAAAGTATTGTTTTATAAGGTGTACCAAGAAAAAGTGCCACCTCTATATCATCTAAGTTTTCTGCAATTGTACCGTCCTTTCTAAAAGACGCTATCTCAAGAGTAGGTGGCTCCCAATCAGTCCTTGCCCACTGAATTTCATCTAATGTATCATGAGCATTTTCTAAAGATTTGTGCTTTTTCCCAACTACAGCGAAAATACCCACAAACATTGCACCTAGTGCAATTATCAAAACAACCCTTCCTGATTTTTTATCTTCTTGAGCATTATTTCTATTTCTCCAATCAAAGCTTGAGTCGCTTTGTCGGGTACTATAATCCTCTTTAACTATTTCTTTATCTGGAATGGACCTTTGGTTAAAAACATCTCTGCTTATGTACTGCTGAATTTCAAACTTAAATTTTGCTTCAGGGGCTTTCTTGTAAAGCAGTACTTGTACCCTAGGAGTTCCCTCTAGGGTCTCTACCTTATAGTCAATCGAATACCTTTCGTTCATCCACTTTTCAGTAGCAAAACCATTGTCCACCAAAAATTGTTCTACTTCTTCTCTTGTAGCCGATTGCTGAGGATATTCCAAAGGATAAGTTATAGAAACAGCATAATGCTCCATTGCTTCATCCCATTGAACAGGTGCCCAATTAAATACCGTTAAATTTCTACCCTCTTCCGAAGTTGTAGGTGCAAGGTATCCTGCACTTGCCATATCTGCCGTAAAACGCACTTTGTATGTAAGGTATTCACCACCTAGACGTTGTTCATTAGCATTAGATATCCTATATTTTCCGTCACCATTATTTACTATATTAACACCATATGAGGTATTGTCATCATCCATTATCACCCAACAATTATCCCTGTCGAAAACAGGATTAAGTCTATCAAAACCTTGTAGAGTAAACGCCAACATTGTTTTACCTGGTATTATGTTATATCGGATAGTATATGTAACAATAGCATCTCCTTCTGGTAACAAAATAACCTCCGTTTCCACAAAACCAAGATTTGCAATGGACGATGCGTTAGCATTTACTGCAGGCATAAACAAAACAAATAACAACATTAAAATAGCTAAGATTTTTTTATTCATAGAATCACCTTTTAATTTATCGCATATATGACATGCGTGATTTTATTTCTCCTAAATATAGCATTTGTTCCTTTAGAATAGATCCTTTAAAAAAGGGTCAATTTCTTTGGCAAACTCTTTTTTTAAGATTCATTACAATAATTTACTTATATAATTGTACTCTATTTTAGTGCTTCATACAACAAAAGTCATAAAATTCTTAGATCTTGTTGGAGTATTAAAGCCTAAACTTTAATTAATTTCTTTAAATATCTACATCATTTGCATTGCATTAAATTAGCAAAGATAGTTAATATAAAGAATTTGCTAGCATAACTTTCAAATAAAATCATGATGACTTTTTTCTTTGAACCTTGATAAAAAAATTCAGGGCTTGACTTTGTTGGCATTCTATCTTAAAATAACATTACGTTTTTTTATCCGTATGGTAAAAAAATTTATCAATATAGGGATATAGCCAAGTCGGTAAGGCACCAGACTTTGACTCTGGCATTTCGTAGGTTCGAGTCCTGCTATCCCTGCCATACGGGCCATTAGCTCAGTTGGCAGAGCACTTGACTTTTAATCAAGGTGTCCCGCGTTCGAGTCGCGGATGGCTCACCAAAACAATAAACGTGCATTTCAACCCTTTGAAATGCACGTTTTTGATATTATTGCAAAAAATGTGTTGCATCTGTCTATAATACTAATTGAAATTTGTATGAAAGCTAACCTTAAAGTTGTTTATGTCGGATACCATCTTTACAGATAGAAATAAAAATGTTGAAAAGGCTATTATAATAGCTAATATACTAATTTGAGTTATAGTTTTTCTTAAATTCTTTATTTGGTTTACAACATTTTTCTTCTCAACACCTACAGACCACATACCAATTGTTTTACCACTGTCATCCTTAAGCGGTATATATTTTATAAAGCTTTTATTACCCGCATTAGTAATCTCTGTAGTAAATTCCTTTCCCTGTTTCAACACGGTTTCTACAATTTGTTCAGGTGCTTTAACCCCAATAGTCTTTGAGCCATCACGGTTTACAAGATTGGTAGATATGCTTGTATCTCCTAAATAAACAGTTGAAAAATAACCTTCATTATAACTAACTCTATCTAATATAACAGCATCAACATTTATATGACTTTCACCTTTATACAGTTTATTATCCTGAACTGACCAGCTTCCACTGTAAAAATCATCAATCAAAACATATCCCAACTTTGAACTAACATCCAACCTATTCTTTATATTTTGGTCTTCAATACCAGTAACAACTCTACCTATTGTGAAGCCTTGTATAGTAAACCAAATTGCAAAAAATGTAAATATTAGCACTAACGACATACTTAAAATTCTTTGTTGTGTCTTATTATTGCCTTTATTAGTTTCAAGGAATGAAACCTTAAATGTATTCATATCACTTAGGAACTTCTTAGAAAAGAGTATCAGCATTAGGCACCCCATTAAACCACACAATAAAGAAATAACAACAATCGAAGCCCTCATTGTTCGCACGTTAGCTCCTTTAGTTACACCACTCGTTTTAGGAACAGCAACAGACCACATGCCTATAATTTTTCCGTTCCTTTCTCTTAAAGGCGAATAGCTTACAGAATATTTTTTACCCTGGATATCTGATGTCTCTGCATAAGTTTTCCCTCTTCCTAAAACATTTGAAACCACCTCACTTGATACTTCTGAGCCTAAAACCCTTTTACCATTCTCGTCTAATTCACTTGTAGCAACTCTTTCATTTGCAAAATATATGCTTGCATAGGAAGAAGTCTTCTCTTTAATTTCATCTAACACTTCAGAACTTTCACCTACTAGCATATTCCCTTTATACAACTTGCCATCCTTCACATTCCATCCACCTGGATACCTGCTTTGTATCATAAGAAGCCCTAATTTTGAAATACTGTCAGCTTTTGCTGTTATACTCTTGTCCACTAAATCATTAACCCTACTATCGGTGACAAAATAGATAGTAGCTGTAAATAGAGCAATAAGTATGATAGATATTCTAAGCAACTTCTCCTTTAACATAACTTTTTTCTTCACGTCAAAATTCCCCCTTGTGTTGTTTATATATATTTTAAATTAAATGACAAAAAATATTACCAAAATAATACTATAACAATCCGCAAAATTTTTCAATGCGTTATTAAATTCTAACACATAAAAGGGAGCTTTACACAGCAATTTATTTAACCGCTTGTGTGACAGCACCATACGGTCTATCCATATTAAAAAGTTATTTTCTTAGAAAATTAGCCTATACGACGAAAGTAAATAATTATTGTATAATTGATAAGTTAAAATAGTCCAACTTGTTACTATGTTAATTGAATTGTCGTATAAGATTATAGATACAATAATTTTTGTACTATGGCCAAGTACATGGAGGTAAAATGAATACAGATAAAATACTTGTAAAACAAATCCTAGAGGGTAAAACTGAATTATTTACTGAGCTAGTTAATAGGTATTATAGCAAAATTACTTCCTTCATAATGAAGATGAATGTTAACAGGGAAGATGCTAAAGATTTGGCTCAAGAAGTATTTGTTAAGGTGTACAACAACCTTTACAAATACGATGACCGATGGCAATTTTCCACATGGATATTTAAAATTGCAATTAATACCTTAAGGGATTCAAAAAAAAGAAAACAGATCAAATATGAAGAATTAAATGACTACAGTATCGATTCAAAGACTTTTTTGCCAGAAGAACAGCTTGAAAAACTATACCAAAAAGAGCTCCTAGAAAAAATATTAACATCCTTAGAAGAGGATGTAAAAGCTATGATTATTCTAAGATACTACAATGAGCTTTCTTTTAAAGAGATTGGTGAAATCTTCAAAAAATCTCCTGCTTCAATAAAAATGAAGGTTCTAAGGGCTAGGAAAAAGCTTTGTAAGACATACGGCAATATTTTAGAGGGTGGTGGATATTATGAAATGTAAATATGACGAATATTTTGTTCAAAAATATAATGACGGCGAGCTTAGCATCGAAGAAAGAAGTGAATTTGAAAAACATCTAGGTAGTTGTGGTAACTGCAGTAAACTTGCTTCTAGCGATATAGCATTGTTAAGATACTTAAAAGAGGATAATGTTATAGAAGACATTCCTGTAAATAGTATTGTTTCTCAAATCGACTTAAACAAATATAAAAGTTCTTCAATGAAACGTAAGATTTTGTCCTCTGTAAATAGACTCAGACCTTCACTAAAGGTTGCAGTTCCCGCTTTAGCTTTATGTTTTATAGTTACGATTATAGCATCAAATCCAATGCTTTCTGACCTTGTAATAAACAAAGCAGCAAGTTTGTTTGATAAACAAGAAAGAACCAGACCACAATATGCTAGAGAGATGAGTATTGAAGAAATTGACAATAATACTGCGGGACTTTCGGATAGCCTCCTAGTGAAAAAACTGAACGAAGATGGATTGGGGGTATCTCCTTGGGAAGTTGCATTTGCCGATGATAATAAAGTTTTCTTCAGAAACTATGCCTCTTTAGTAGGTTATAAAAACGGACATATATATAGGGTAGCAGATTTGAAATCAATGAACGCCGACCATGTACAAGGTTCTATCATTAGCGAGTTTAAGTTCAATCCAGATGGAAGTTATGTAGCTATAGGAAATTCCTCTCGCGAAGAGGGTTTTAGAGATGAGTATAAAAACAATATTTATATGTTGAACACACAGACTGGTAGTTACTTTATTCTTACCATAGGAAATTACGCCGATATTTGTGATAATTGGTCCTTTAATGGCAGGTATTACGTATTTGCGGACAAAAATGAGTTTTCAGATATAAGCTTGTTTGATTCTGAAAACAAAAAGTTATATGCAATTAATAATCCTGGAGTTTCAATTGAAAAGATTTTTGTAACAGACGAAGGGTTTGTTTCTTTTTACTCTCAAGGAAACTTATATTTCCTAGACGAAAAGGACTATGGTGTAGATAAGGAAGTAGCTATAGACTTTGAACCCTTATTTGTAGATGGCAAGCATAGAACAGCCATAGCCTTTACAGATTCTGCCATTGTAAAACACAACTATAAAAAAGGCAAGGTCGAGGCAATAGGCTCTGAATATAAAGATACAAATATTAATGAGGAGGATATGCTTGTAAAAAACAACAGGTTTGTGGTATTTAGAGTAGCTGACGATGTTGGAATATATGATTTTAAAAAAGATATGCTCAGCACCCTATCTCCAACCAAACTTCCATCCGATGGATATATCCACTCTCTTATAATTTCTCCTGATGGGGAGAGAGCATTTTTTAATGAAGGTGCTACTGTATTTCACTTTGGAAAAGGCACCGAAGGAATGGTGGAGTTTGGCTATGCACAGCCCTTGTGGATGAACAACTCAGAAATAGTGTATATTGAATTGCAACCGGCATTAGATTTATCAACTTCCATGAATGAGCTCAACGCAGGTGAATTTGTGATTATTACTTATAATGTAGATACAAAACAGAAGAATGTTGTATTTAAATCTGTAGACGTCTTGCAAAAGACAGATAGTTAAGATGTAGCTTTACTGTGGTAGTTTCTCTGGCAAATTCCTACAGAGGGTCTCTTCGATATTTTCTTGTGGGTTTACTAGCATAGGTATGAAAGCAATAAAATTGTGTTGAATTGTGATTTGGAACCTGAATGAAGGAAGTGCCTATTGTTTTAGTGCCAAACGACTCCATTACGTGACCTTCACATAGAAGCTGTAAGATGCCATTCGGCAGACAGCTTCCACCTCTTTCGAACGAAGTGAAGGAGGAAAAAGCGAAGGGATTCGATATCCCGTAGCTTTTCTTCTATTGCTCAGGTCAAGTAATTGCGTCATTTGGCACTAAGACAGGCTTATGCCGTAATTAGGTTGTTTCTATTTTATTGTTATGGCTGATTTAATGTGGATTTATACGTGTTTTAGGACCTTTATTATTTCTCAATATTTATTATTAAAATGCTCTTGAATACTAATATTCTCAAAAATTGAAACCGGGGAATCATCATACTGTACCAACGACTACATTACTGTTCATTCAGTACTAAATTTTCATACATAAGGCACTAATCCAAAATTCATCATCTCTAGTAGGTCTTACATCCTTAGTCTTCCAAAGCTTCAAAGTTTTAATTTCGTCATTCCTATCTAAAATAATCCTTAAAGTCTCTTCATTATACGAATTAAATAACCTGCCCCCTCTTATAGTTTCCCCATCACCATATTTAAACGACACAAATAATATGCCATCAACCTTCAAGCTAGCAACAACTCTCTTTAGAACATCATCTATCTCACTTTTAGGCACGTGCAGAAGAGAAGCACACGCCCATATACCATCGAATTCATCTTCAAAGTTCAGTTCCTGTAACCTCATTTTCAAAACCTGTTTACCTGTGTACTCCGAACCTAATCTCACCATTTCTTCTGAGGCATCAAAAGCCACCACAGAATAACCATTTTTCATAAAGTATAAGGTATCTCTTCCAGAGCCACAGCCTGCATCTAGAATTTTTCCTCCATGTTTCACATGTTTCAAAAACTCACCATAAAGTTCTGACATATCTGCATTAACAGTACTATCAAAAAACTCCTTTGAATTATTGTTATAAAACTCAATACTCATCATGTTTCCCCTTATTTCTCACTACTTTAACTACACCTGATGGATAATGAAAGTGCTAATATATACGTTTTGGAAAAGCTGACCAAGGAATACTAGAATTAAGTATATACATCATAGATAAGTATCTCAAAAATATTGTATATTGAATTGCAGACAACGCTAAGTTTATAAGCTTCTATATACAAGCTTCTTCAATATGTCTTCTCAGATATTGGCTATTTAGTCTTTTTATAAGCATTTCATGCTAATGCTTATAAATCAAAACTTTCTTGTAGCAAAATATTCTTTCAATTTGCTATTACAATGATCAACAATCCATGTAATTTCCTTTTTGCTAAGTTTTTTAAAAATATACCCATTGAATTCTACATATTCAATTTCCCTACACCTTTTCATAAAACGCATATCCTCAAACCTTTTAAAGGGATTTGCAAAAATATTTCTTTCCACATCTTTTCTTGTGTAATTTTCTTTGCAAAAAACGCTAGATTTTTTCTCTACGATAAGTCCTCGCTCTTTTCTATCGGAATAGAAATCTATGAAATAATCAACAATGTCTTCAACTCTGACTCTTCCATTTTCATCAACATGATCAAACATGGCCTTTAATAAAACAGGCTTATACGAAAAAGCCATGTCCATTTTCTTTATCATTTGTATAAACTTATCTTTCATATTTGCTGCAGTAATAATATCCCAACCAAATTGCCTTGCATATTCTTTGACTGTTTCCTCTTTAAAGTATTTGAAGCTACGTTTATCGCCATAAGGAACTTCCAAGTCGGGTCGAATTTTCTCTTCTCGTATATATCTTTCAACCGTTTCGGCTTGTACATCTACCATTCTGACAAATTCTAGTTGTGATATCATATCTTTAACTTCATCCTGCCAATTAAAGAGATCAATCAGTTCAAAATCTGTCACATCTATAGGAAAATTCAAATAAACTGAAGGTTTTTCTCCTTTTGCATATAAATCCTTATCCATCTGCCATTTGTTTTGGGGTGCTACAACATATTCTCCTGGTCTGTATTCATTTATATTAAACATCCTGTGAAGTGAGCATGGCATGTTAAACATGTTAGCATTATCTATGAAGTCAAAAACCATCAAATATTCCTTCCCCTCATTCTTACGCATTCCTCTTCCCAACTGCTGAATATAAAGGGTTTTTGACATTGTTGGTCTTGCCATAAATAAAATTTCTGTTTTTGGGCTGTCCCAGCCTTCGTTTAACAAATCACATGCACACAAAACATTGATTTTACCATTCTCATATTGTTTAAGTATGCGTTTTCTTTCAGAGTTTCTTATTGTTCCAGAAACAGCCTCACAAACAATATCATTATTTCTAAATAATTCTGCTATTTCCTCGGCATGGGCAACTGATGCACAAAAAACAACAGTCTTTTTGTTTTTAACATACTGTAAATATGTATCAACTATAAGTTTGTTTCTTTCAGGTACAAAAAGCTTACTCTCTAAGTCCTGAGAATTATATTTAATACCGTTAATCCTAACCGTTGTTAGGTCAACATTAGTTTTAACTCTTATACACCTAATTGGTGATAGTTCATTAATTTCTACAGCTGTCTGCAAATCAAGCTTGTGAGCAACATTCTTAAATATTTCGAGTAAATCTTCTCCGTCAGTTCTATCTGGCGTAGCTGTAAGTCCCAATGTAAATTGCGGGTTAAAGTGCTTCAATATCTTTCTATAAGTACTAGCTGTTCCGTGGTGGCACTCTGCTCGTGTCAAGTAAGAAACAAAAAAAAATTAATTTTTTTATCAATGGGGAACCTTTAGCAAGATTCCCCATGTTACTTCTTTATATTTTTGTTTTCTCGCTATTACTACTGATTATACCATCATCCAGCCTGAAAGTCATCAAAGTT
>JAAYPF010000141.1 GCA_012519925.1 Clostridiaceae bacterium | reverse complement strand
TTAGCGTAGAATTCCGTAGCCTTTCATGACCACAGCCAAACTGGACTATCAAGCACAACAATATTGTAAGTGACTATATATACTTAGTCTTATATTAAAATATATTGAAAAATGGGGAAACTCAAACCACAAAATGGACATTGATTAGGTGTTTGTTTTTGAGAATGCTTAATGCTCATTAATTGCACCATGTAATACCTATATGGTATACTTTAAGCATATAAAAAACATTAAAATGGGGGTTGAAATTTATTATGTCAGCAAAAAAGTTTATACGTATTTTGATAATGACATTTTTAATATCAAGTAGTTTTAGTGTATTTGGACAATCCATAGAACTTGAAAAGGATTTAAAGGATTCAGTGATATTATTAGTAAATAGCAACATAGCATATTCGAAAAACACGGCTACATATATTGATACGTCCAATAAGGAAGTAAAAGCAATTGTTAAAAACGGAAGAACTCTTGTACCGTTAAGATTTATATCCGAAAACTTTGGTGCCGAGGTGAGCTTTGAAAATGAAACTAAGACTGCGATAATAAACTTTAACAACAGCAGCGTAAGGCTTACCTCAAACGATAAAACAATGCTTATCGATGAAAAAAAGGTTGAAATGGATGAACCGGCTCAGATAATAAACGACAGAATGCTGGTTCCATTAAGAGCTTTAGCTGAAAATGCTTTAGGCAAAGAGGTTTTCTATGATAATGGTTTGATAGTCATAAGTGAAGCTAAAATAAATCTCAGTTCCACAGAAACTGAAAAACTTATTGCGAAATTTAATGTATCGGAATTACCTTCCAACTATCAGCTTTCAGAGCCAGAGAAGGGTGATATGATTGCAGTAATGAAAACTAACCATGGCGACATAAAAATAAAGCTTTTTTATGAGGAAGCCCCACTTGCAGTTGAAAATTTTGTAAGACTATCCCAGAGTGGATACTATGATGGTCTTATATTCCACAGAGTCATAAATAATTTTATGATTCAAGGTGGAGACCCTGAGGGAACTGGTAGGGGTGGTGAAAGTATATGGGGTAGACCTTTTATAGATGAAATCAGCAGTAAGCTGAATAATATTCGTGGTGCTCTTTCGATGGCAAACAGGGGTCCTAATACCAACGGAAGTCAATTCTTCATAGTCCAGAACCCTGTTTTCGAGGATGAAATGAAAGAACGCTATAAATCAATGGGTATGGATCAACAGCTTATTGATTTATACTCTAAAATTGGAGGTACTCCATGGTTAGATGGCAAACACACAGTTTTTGGGCAAGTATATGAAGGTCTAGATATAGTGGATAATATAGCCGCTGTAGAGGTTGGAATTAATGATAAGCCTATTAAAGATGTAAAAATTCTAACAATTCATACTTATAGATTGGGAGATGAGAATGAGCCTATTGTCTTTGAAGATAGTGCAGATGAAAATCTAATTGATAGACAGAAAGCACCTGAATTTGAACTAGAAAATGCAGAAGGCAATAAGGTGAAATTGTCGGATTTAAAAGGTCAAATAGTAGTATTGAATTTCTGGGCTACATGGTGTCCACCGTGCAAAGTGGAAATGCCTGATTTTAATAAAGTAGCTGAAGAATTTTCAAAAAGTAATGATGCGACGTTACAATGTATAAATATTGGAGAAGAGAAGGATGTAGTGACTAAATTCCTAAAGGATAATGGTTATACTATGAATATTATTTTAGATACTAAGTCTGAAGTTGCACTTAAATATAATATATTGGCAATACCAACAACAATTGTTATTGATAAGGAAGGGAATATTGCAGATGAGATTGTGGGTACAGCTAGTTACGAGAAGGTTATGGAAATGGTTAATAACCTTAAGTAAGGATAGGTGGTGGAGTGCAAAATGCGTAATTTTATGTTTATAGTTATTATGGCTATATTTTTTGTAGTAATGGCAAGCGGGTGTCAAACAAGTGACAGGGAAAGTTCTGATAATAATGCTTCTGCTGGTTTGCCACAGGACAATGAATTGAAAAGCCCGCAACTAACTACTTCAGTTGTTACAGCTTCAATAAGTACAGCACAACCAACACCTGTAGAAGAGTTAGCATCTACAGTACGGCCAACTCCTTTAGCGGAACTAGAAGCTACAGCACAACCAGCACCTGTAGAAGAACTAATAGCTACAGTGCAGCCAACAGCCAGTAAACCATTAGACAGCTCTGAATTAGCTGAAAAAGATATAAAAGCTACAGCCAAGGTCAGCGGTTCAACAAATATAACACCTGACAAACCGTTAGAAGTTACACCAAAAGCAACGACAACCGTTGAGCCAGAAGAGACTATTATAGAAACTCAGCCCATGAGCACAATGAAGATTGAAACTAGTACTCCGACGCCTTCGAAGACGCCAGAAGTTTTGAAGACGCCTACTGTGACTTGTGATGATGATGTCTGCTGGATAATATATTAATTATTTCAGAAATAATGTTGGGGAACTTTAATTGCTGGAGGTCAAATATTGAGTAAAAGAATATTGTTTGATTTTGATGGTACTCTTGTAGAGTCTGAAAATATATTAGTTACCCTTTATGATGAATTGACCGAAGGGAATCAACAGTATAAAAAAGTTACAAAAGAAGATATTGAGAGTTTAAGAAATTATTCTCTCATTGAAAAGTGTAAAATGCTCGGGGTTCCAGTGTACAAAATACCTAAAATGTTTGTTGCAGCAAAAAAAATCTATGGAAAGCACTTAAGTTCAATAGGGCTGAAAGATGGAGTAGGGAGCATGCTATATGAACTGAAAAATAAGGGCTTCATGCTAGATATTCTTTCATCAAATGATGTAGACATTATAAGTGAGTTTGTGAAGGGCAAAAATATAAGTGTATTTGATAACATATATTCATCAAATAACTTATTCGGCAAGCATCACTCAATAAAGAATTATTTAAAAAAGCATGATTTGCTTGAAAAAGATATATGGTATGTAGGAGATGAAGTCAGGGATATAGTATCGTGTAAGAAAGCGGGTGTAAAGGTAATTGCAGTTGCATGGGGCTATGACTCTGAACAAATACTCGCAGAAGAGAAGCCCAATTACCTTATAAGAAAACCGCATGAGATTTTCGACATTTTAAGTAATCAATAGTCTATATTTATAGTAATGTTCAAAAAGAGAAATTATTAATATGTATGTCCTATGTCCAAACTACGGAGGGGAACTATGGGTATAAATAAGCGTCTGAACATAAAAAGATATCAGGAAATTATAACAGTTTTCGCTAAACATGGTTTTGGACTAATAATTGACCAGCTTGGTATTTTTGACTACTTGAAAATGAGAAAACATGGTACAGATGCGGAAACCACCAATTCCAAGCGTTCGATTGGCGAAAGGCTCAGAATTTCTTTAGAAGAGCTAGGACCTACTTTTGTAAAAGTTGGTCAAATACTCAGTACAAGGGCTGATATAGTTCCTCAGGATATAGTTGAGGAGTTAAAAAAGCTTCAGAACTCAGTTCAGCCTTTTAAATTTAACGAAGTTAGGGCAGTAATAGAGAGCGAATTTGAGGGGGCTCTTGAGGAGGTCTATAAAGAGTTTACTCAACAGCCCATAGCTTCAGCGTCTATATCGCAAGTTCATAAGGCTGTATTGGGCAATGGTAGAAAAGTTGCTGTAAAAGTACAGAGACCGGGGATTGAGAGGGTTATAAGCCACGACTTAAGTATTCTTCATGATTTAGCTCATTTTGTTGACAATCGTACTAAATTTGGGAAAATATATGATTTTAGCAGTATGGTAAAGGATTTTGAGCGGACATTAATAAATGAATTGGATTTTACAAAGGAAGGCGAAAATGCTGATACTTTTAGAAGAAATTTTACAAAGGATAAGGGGATTAAAGTCCCGGAGGTAAACTGGAATTACACTTCTCGCCGTGTTTTGACTATGGAATTTATTGATGGTATAGGTATACATGATCACAAGGCATTAGAGAAGGCGTGCATTGATAAGAAGGAAACGGCAAAAAGGATAGCCGAGTCAATATGCAATCAGATATTGAGGGATGGTTTTTTTCATGCAGATCCACACCCTGGGAATATAAAAATTTTAGAGGATGGAACAATAGTATTCCTGGACTTAGGAATGGTGGGACGGGTAAGTGAAGCTAGAAGGAAAACAATTTCTAAGTTTTTTGTAGGGATATCAAATAAAGATACTCGGATGGTAGCAAGAGCTGTTATGGAACTTGATGCAATGCAAGAGAAGAAAAACATTAGAAAATTTGAACAAGATGTGGATTTGATGATCGACAAATATCTTACAATGCCTTGGAGTAGGATAAATGTTGGTGAATTACTATACGAAGTTTTTAATGTCGCCTTTTTAAACGGTATAAGGTTGCCAAGAGAATTTACTTTGTTAGCAAAGTCCCTTGCAACTATTCAAAGTTTATTAGAGCAGTTAGCTCCCGAGCTTAATACTATAGAAGTGGCAAAGCCAATTGCCAAAAAATTAGTACTTCAGTCTTATTCTCCAAAAAACATCAGTAGTTTGTTGGCTAGAAATGCTTCAGCCTATAAGGATTTAATAAATGGGCTTCCCTTCTATATTCAGAATCTTTTGGAAAAGGCAGAGGACGGAGAATTAACTCTTCAACTAAAAATAAAAGATATTAATAAGATTCAAAAGCGTTTTGATAGGGCTATAAATAGGTTATCTTTCAGTGTTATATTACTTGCAGTATGTATTGTTATTACGGGTATTATTATTGGTACCAGCCAAAATGCAAGTGAAGGTAGTGATATGTACTTATTGAATGTTACTGCTCTTAGAATAGGGTTAGCTGCAGCGTTTTCAATTGTATTGGTGGTTATAATATCGATGATTAGAGCGGACCGCTAAATAATAGGTGAGTTGTAGACTAAGAACATAGGAGATTAAGGGTGTTTATTGCCATAAAAACTGACCTCCCGAAAGTTGGATTTTTTAGGTCTAACTTTTGAGAGGTCAGTTCATTTTTAAAGCTCTTCCTTTTTAAAGCAACTAATTTGATTTTTTCATTGAGCGGACTATTAATTTTACTATTTCAACAATCGGTATAATTGAAATTGAAAGTAATAAAGAAATAAGTAAGTTGGTAGCGGAAAGTGGAGTTAGCTTAAATACTATATTTACGCCGGGAATATATATTACGCAAAGCGATAAAGCAAAAGACAACACCATGGCACCAAATAAAACCTTGTTTCTAGTTTTCAGTGTGAATATAGATTTGTCTATTGACCTCAAATTCAATGACTGAAAAACTTCACAGGTTGACAAGGTCAAAAATGCCATTGTCATTCCGGTAGTGTGTTCAAAATTGTCACCAATAAAGTATGCTATTAATGTTAAGATGGCAATGATAACACCTTGATATATTACATTAATTCCAAGACCGTGTGCGAAAATTCCTTCTTTTGTGCTACGGGGAGGTCTAGTCATAATGTCATCTTCGGCTTCTTCCATTCCTAATGCTATAGCTGGGAATGTATCGGTAACAAGGTTAATCCATAAAACATGTATCGGTGAGAAAAGCTGAAAGTTCATTATTGTTGCTACAAAGAGAGCGACAACTTCACTTAAGTTTGATGACAACAAGAATTGAATAGCTTTTCTGATATTGTCGTATATTCTTCGTCCCTCTTCTACTGCATAAACAATAGAAGCAAAGTTGTCATCGGCTAATACCATATCCGATACATTTTTCGTAACATCAGTACCTGTAATACCCATACCTATCCCTATATCTGCGGATTTAAGAGCCGGGGCATCATTTACTCCGTCACCAGTCATGGCAGTAATCTTACCTTGTTTTTTCCAAGCGTTTACAATTCTAACCTTGTGCTCAGGTTGTACACGGGCATATACCGAGTAATTATGGATTTTCTTTTCAAATTCGTCATCAGGTATATTGGATAGTTCCGCACCTGTAATGGCCTGGTTTTCGTTGGATATAATGCCTAATTCTTTAGCAATGGCAACAGCAGTATCCTTATGGTCCCCTGTAATCATTATAGGACGTATACCGGCGTTGCGGCATTTTTCAATAGCTGTTTTTACTTCTGGGCGTACAGGGTCAATCATTCCAGTGAGACCTATAAATGTTAAGTTACGTTCAAGGCTTTCTGGAGAGATGTCCTCAGGAATTGAGTCTGTGTGCTTTAGTGCAGAAGCCAAAACCCTAAGAGCTTTGTTTGCCATTTTTTTGTTTTCTGCCATTATTTCTGAGCGATGAGCATCGGTTAATGGAACTTCACCGTCTTTTGTTAGTATATGTGTACAAGCTTTTAAAAGCTCATCGGGTGCACCTTTTGTATATTGAATAAACTTTCCGTTTGATTCTTTGTGTACCGTAGACATCATCTTACGAACGGAATCAAAAGGTGCTTCAGCAACACGAGGTAGCAGTTTAACGAGGTCTGTTTTGTTTTTACCTGAATCGTAGGCATATCTTACTAAGGCACTTTCGGTTGGTTCACCTATTACTTCATTCCCGTTTCCAGTGAGAGAAGCATCACTACAAAGAGCCATAGATATTGCAAGCTGTTCTATGTCACCAATAGCATAAGTTTCAACAACGGTCATTTTGTTTTGAGTTAAAGTACCTGTCTTGTCGGAACATATTACTTGGGTACAACCTAAAGTTTCAACGGCAGTAAGTTTTCTAATGATAGAGTTACGTTTGGACATCTTCGTAACGCCTATAGAAAGTACCACAGTAACAACAGCTACTAAACCTTCTGGAATTGCGGCTACCGCAAGACTTATAGCCATTAGGAAGGTTTCAAGTACATGCCCCCCCTGGAAACCACCGTTTCTAAACACACCAAAAGCGAATATGAAAACACAGATTCCAAGAACAGCTACACTTAGTACCTTACTCAAGGATGACAACTTTTTTTGAAGAGGTGTTTTTTCTTCATGGGTGCTAGATATAATATTTGCTATTTTACCCATTTCAGTTGACATACCAGTGCTTACTACAACCCCTTCTCCACGACCGTATACTACATTTGTACCCATGTAAGCCATGTTGACACGGTCACCTAGAGAAACGTCCTTACCCTTATTAGGAATGGCAAGATTAGTCTTCTCAGTTGGTACAGACTCTCCAGTAAGGGAGGCCTCTTCAATTTTGAAACTTGAAGCTTCAATAATTCTCATATCAGCAGGTATAGAGTCACCAGCTTCTAAAAGAACAATATCGCCAGGTACTATATTGTCAGATTTTACTTGCAATACTTGACCATTTCTTCTGACCTTTGAAAATGGAGAAGACATTTTTTGGAGAGCTTCAATTGCTTTTTCAGCTTTGCCTTCCTGTACAACGCCAAGAATCGAATTAACAACAACAACTACCATTATAATAATTGAATCGGCTATTTCACTTGCAAAGCCTGAAATAACAGCAGCTACAATAAGCACGATAATCATAGGATCTTTAAGTTGTTCTAAGAACTTTACAAAAACAGATTTCTTTTTACCTTCATCAAGCTTGTTGTGTCCAAATTTTTCAAGTCTTTTTTCTGCTTGAGAAGCGTCAATACCGTTTTTTGAAGACTCCTGGGATTTTAATACTGATTCAATTTCTTCAAAATAATGTTTCATTTACCAATTCCCTTTCATATTAATTTAGTATATTATAGCAATTAACATCGCTATTAACAATAAGATTAGCTATGTATACTAACTAGTAAGCTGTATTTTCTGTATATGTAATATTATTATTCTATAGATTCCAAATAATATGAAAAATAGAGAATGTGAAGTTATAAAGTACAGCTAATTTATTTAGAACATAAACTCTAATCTTTACAAATAATTTAACATGTTATAATATGATTAAAAACCAATAATAGAAAACATGTGTCCGGTTTTTACACATTTCATTGTTTATGGGAGGTTTTCGGACAGATTTGAAGAAGTGTTACCATGAGGTGGTCAAAATGCCAAAACCCGAACTTACAAAGCAACTTATTGCAGATACATTAAAAAAGCTTATGATGAATATAAGTCTTGATAAAATAACTGTCCAAGATATTGTTAAAGCGTGTGGACTAAATAGGAAAACTTTTTATTACCATTTTAAAGATAAGCAGGATCTTGTCTGCTGGATTTTTGACAGTGAATTTGCCGAACTTACGGATTTGAATCAAGATAACTCAGTTTTCGATGAGCTTGTAGAGCATTTATACAAAAATAGAGAATTTTATGTGGCTGCTCTTTCTTCCAATGTTCAAAATAATCTAAATGAGCATTTTTTTAAGATAATTTTTGATTCAAACATGATAAAAATAAAAGAGGCATTAGGTAGCAGCGAATTAGGAACTGATGAAATAAATCTTATTGCAAACTTTTTTTCAAATGGAATTGTAGGTAGTATAACACAGTGGGCAAAAGACGGCATGAGGTCTTTTCCTTACCAATACAGTGCAAAGCTTTACCCTATAACAGAAGAGTGTATACAGTTTATCGTTAAAAGATATGTAGAGAAATAATCCCATACCGCGGCAAAGCCGCAAGAATTCAGAACCATAGAATTCAGAATTTAAAACACTCTTACAGGTGATTTGGAGTATATTATTTACTTTGTTTGGAACTTTCAAAAATGATATAATAACATTAGCTCTACAATATCTATCTAATACTGTTAATTAAGAAGAGAAGTTCTAATAATTAGAATTTGGAAGAGCTTAACAATATTTTAGAGGATGTGAAATAGATATGAAGAAAGATAGAAAGATAATCGCGTTGCTTTTATCAGTAGTTATGGTATTTTCACTACATATAGCGGCATTTGCACAAGAACAGCTAGTGCCAGTGGGCGATAAAGAGCCTAGTGCATGGGCAGTAGAAGGCGTAGAATGGTCCGAAATATATGACCTTGCTGCGAAACATATGTTTCAAAACTTTAACTCAAAGGTGACAAAGGATGAATTATATAGTGTTTGTGTAAGTCTTTATGAGGCGATAGCAGAACAGACCATTATACCATCGGATAAAAGCTTGTTTAGTAATACTGATAGTGAAGCAATACTTAAGGCACATTCCGTTGGTTTATTTAAGGAAGAGGAAAAGTTTGATCCTCAAAGAGAAATAACAAGATTAGATATGGTTACATATACATATGACACAATAAAAGCTGCTCAGCCAGCCTTTAATTATGATGCGGATATAAAGCTTACCTTCAATGATGTAGCATCAATTCCGGGAAGTTCTCTTGAGGCAGTGAAGTATGTTGTTTCAAAAGGAATACTCAAAGGAAGAAATGAATATACTTTAGATCTTGAAAGTGGATGCAGCAGACAAGAGCTACTTGTGTTTGTTAAAAATGCTTATGAATTCGTGAGGTATGAAGCGGGGAAAGATTCTAAAGGTGCATTTTGGAAAGTAAGTGACGAGGATAGCTGCGTGTATTTGTTGGGTTCTATACATATAGCCGATTCTTCCATGTATCCTTTAGCTAAAGCGATTTTGGATGCCTATCATGAGGCTGACTATCTTGTAGTTGAGGCAAATGTAGCAAATGAGCAGGAAGTAGCTCTATATATGATGGATAAGGCATTTTATAAAGATGATACTACTCTTTACAAAAATGTACCTAAGGAGGTATATGATCGTTTTGTAGAGACTATTGAACCTTATGGTGTAAGACCTGAAATGTATAACAAGTTTAAACCTTGGTATGCAGCACTTCTTGTACAAAACTTACTGTTTGCTGAGAATTCTTTAAGTGGAGAAATTGGAATAGATATGGTTTTACTTCAAAAGGCTCTTGGTGAAAAAGAAATATTGGAAATAGAAGGGGCGAAATTCCAAGTGGATTTGTTTGATTCATTTACAACAGAGCTTCAGGTAGAGTTTTTAGCATCTTCGCTTTATTCAGACAAGGAAACTCAAAAAGAGTCGGTGGATATCGTTAATGAAATGATTAGTTGCTGGAAAGCTGGTGACACGGCAAAATTGGAAAAACTATTAGCCTCTGAAGAAAATGAATCGGAAGTTGATAAGGAATTTAATGAAAAGCTATTTACCTCAAGAAATAATAATATGGCAGAGAAAGTAAAAGGTTATCTTAGTGATGCTGAGAATAAAACATACTTAGTAGTGGTTGGAGCGGGACATATGGTTGGTGAAACAGGAATTGTTGCTCAATTAGATGGGCAGTACGAAATAGTGCAAATAAAATAAAGAAAATAAAAGCCTTAAATGATTATTAGCATAGACTTCAGGTGGAATATAGTTACCACCTGAAGTTTTTTTATTACGTATCTTTCGAACGAAGTGAAAGAGGCAAAAACGAAGGGGCTCGATGCCCTGAAGTTTTTATTACGCATATAATTATATATTTCTGACTATAATGGAGGTCTTATGCTGTCAATTACCTCATTTACATCAAACAGATCTTTAAGCGTTTCTACATGGTGCTTGAAAGAGTAACCGTCTATGTTTCTCCTGTCAATTAATGCACAAGTATCATATATCTCAAAATAACCTCCCGCACCTACACCACAGAGTATGTTAAAGCCTTGCTCAAGCAGGTATTTTAAGCCGGTATCCTTATAGGCAAAGGCACTTCCGAAAGGATATATGTATATATTTGTAGGTCCGACTAAAACTTCTACTTCTTTCTTCCAACGCATAGTGTCTCTTTGAAACCTCTCGGAGCTTATATTAACCGCATCAAGATGACCATAACCATGACTTGCAAAGGTCCAGCCTGTTTCTTTAAGACGTTTAATTACCTTTAGGGCATCTGCCTTTTCTTTTTCGTAATTAGGTGAATCCAGCTCATGGGTTCTGTATCCTAATACTCCCTCATATCCTGTGGATGCAATAATTCCTTTTGCACCGTTAAAAGAAAAATCCTTATGCTGTTCTACAAATTTGTCTAAAATAGGAACAATTTCATTGTCACGAGATATAATTTCTTTTCCGTCGGGGTCTATAGAATATGTAGCAACATCGCCGTTTTCATCTAGTATCAGTTTAAAAACATTGCCATTTTCAATCATATACTCATAATAGTTAAGATCATCGATGGATATAATAAGAGGCTTTTTACCAACGGGAAGCTTTAGTTCCTTTTTTATAAGTAAAGCTTTACCGTTGTCATTTTTAGTTTCATAAATATCGTCATAATCTACAAGAATATAATCTTTTTCGTATAAAGAATCTAATATTCTATTAAATTCTTCTACAGTTATCATCCAATCATTATAGCCTTTGCTCATAGAGTCGTTATCAAAAGCTCTTTGTGCGTATGCAATCAAAGGATGAAAGAATATATGCTGAACATTCCCTGTATATGGGACCAGTTCTACAACAGGAGTTGGAGAAGCTGTTGGAATAATTGTGGTAGTAGGACTTGGAGCAATTTTTTGCTCATAGATTTCATTGATAACTGCCTTTTCACTATTGTCCGCAGCACTGTTTTTTGTACAGCTTGGGCAACAGGCAATTAAAACTAAAAGTAAACAGACTAGTAACTCTTTTTTCATTTGTGAGTACCCCCCCTAAGTTTAAGCATAAATTTATATTATTCTACCTAATTATACAACAAATTTCGATTATAGGAAGGGAAAATACATTTTTTTATAAGGACATATGAACATAACTTTGCTTCTTTCATTTCATTCCAAGGAGCTTAGTAAAAACTACAGGGCATTGAACCCCTTCGTTTTTGCTCCTTTCATTCCATTGCAAGGAGCGTAATAAATAAACTACGGAGATCAATACTCCGTAGCTTTAATCGGCAAAGATTTATTTAAATGAGGGTACAAAGAAACTATTCTTTAAAAGCTTTTAGTACTAAGGTAGCGTTGTGACCACCGAAACCGAAGGAATTTGACATTGCGTAGGTTATATTAGCTTTTCTTCCTACGTTTGGTACATAGTCTAGATCACATTCGGGGTCAGGTGTATTATAATTAATTGTAGGAGGTAAAAAACCTTCCCTAAGCGATAATGCTGTGATAATAGCCTCTATAGCACCGGCACCGCCTAAAAGATGCCCTGTCATTGATTTTGAAGAGCTAACGGCAAGTTTGTATGCGTGTTCACCAAAGATTGTTTTAATAGCTGTAGTTTCGTTTTTATCATTTAGCTCAGTTGAAGTTCCATGAGCATTTATATATCCAATATCTGAGGGTTTTATTCCAGCATCATCTAAAGCAAGTTTCATGCATCTTGCACCGCCTTCGCCACCTTCAGCAGGTGCTGTAATGTGAAAGGCGTCATCTGTACAGCCATAACCTACTACTTCTGCAATTATATCCGCACCTCTGTTAACAGCATGATGATACTCTTCTAGTATAAGAATTCCAGCTCCTTCACCCATGATAAATCCATCTCTGTTAAAATCAAAAGGTCTGCAGCTAGATAAGGGATCTTCGTTTGTCGATAATGCCTTATTTGCACAAAAACCTGCATAAGTTAGTCGCGTAATAGGAGCTTCAGTACCTCCAGCTATAATGACATCGGCATCACCGCGTTGAAGAATCTTAAAAGCATCTCCCACGGAATTAGTCGATGAAGCACATGCAGTTACCACACATTCGCAAAAACCCTTAGCACCGCATTTGATTGCTACATTTCCTGATGCCATATTTGGTATCATCATTGGAACAAAAAATGGACTTACTCTGCCTGGACCTTTTTCAATAAGAATGCTATATTGGTTTTCTAATGTTTCAATGCCTCCTATTCCGGAACCGATTATTACTCCCATACGTTCTTTATCAATTTTATCAAGGTCTAGTTTTGCATCTTCAACTGCCATTTGTGCTGCTACAACGGCATATTGAGAGAATCTATCCATTCTTTTGGCTTCTTTCTTATCAATAAAGTCGTTAGGGTTAAAGTTTTTGATTTCTGCTCCTATTTTAGTGGGCATATCAGATACATCTATTCTCTCAATTTTACTGATACCACATTTACCGCTTTTTATAAATTCCCAGAATGGGTTTACACCGATTCCGACAGATGAAACAACCCCCATACCTGAAACAACTACTCTTCTTTGCATTTTTTAACCTCCCTGTGTTTACGTTGAAATTGAAATAATATAAAAATAGAAATAGTTCAAAGGTTTTTTCAAACATTTACTTTAATAAAGATAACATATATAATAATTTAAAAATGAACAGGAATTGCTTTTTATATAAAAAGGGTGTAAAAAATTATGATAAATGCAAAAGAAATTATTTCTCAGTGTGTAGACTATATTGAAAGCAATATTTATAACAAGATTACTTTAGATGACATTTCCAATCATACGGGGATATCAAAGTACCATTTACATAGAATATTTAAATCTCTTACAGGTGAAGCTCTAATGGAGTACGTGCAGTCACGCAAACTTACTCTAAGTATTAGGGAGCTTGTTTCCACTAATATGAGAGTGATTGATATTGCTTACAACTATGGATTTGAGTATGAGCAATCATATATTAGGGCATTCAGGAAGAAGTTTGGGTATACTCCGCTTAAAGTTAGATATGACCAAATTTCTCTGGTAATTAAGGAAAAGATAAATGTTAATGACATTTTGTCCTTGAATAGCTCTGTGGCATATAAACCTTTCTTTGTTTTTAAAAACAAGTTTAATCTTGTAGGTATACAGCATAAAATTTTAAGTAAATCGGGAGACAATATTGCAAACACTCATGGAAGGGATTTTTTTTATAACCATAGAAGTACTATACCAAATGTCGTGAAACCGAATATTTATTTTGGCTATACCGATTGGAGCAATGAAGGTTATATTTACTATACCCCATCAGTTCAAGTAGCAGATTTGACTACTATTCCAGAGGGCATGACAGGTATTTCCATACCTGCACATAAATATGTTGTATTTAGGTTTGTGGGCTTTTTCCGCCCAGATGAAATAAAGGGAAGGCAAATAGGGAGGTTGCTGGTTAACCTCCATAAAAAGTGGATTTATAATTCCAATTTCAAGTTCGCAGACACTTTCAGATTTGAGTACATAGATATTTCTCAGGCAAAGGATAATTACTGTGAGCTAGATATATATCAGCCAATAATAGATGTTGTGGATATAGAGAAGTATGATTAATGCTCTTTCGTTCTTTGGTTTTATTAGAAGGAAAATCAAGAAAACAGGAGAAAAGAGGAAAAATCTTAAAATAATTCAATATATATAATTAAAAGAAAGGATATAAGTAGTTGATTAAAACCATCGATGGTTTTATCATTATATTATAGTCAAAGATGGTCAAAGTCAGTAAGTAAAAACATTGTTTGTACTCGTAAGCAAAAAGTAGGATTATTCATTGTTTTAGTTATTATGATTAAGTATAAGATACTAAAATTATTCTAAAATAATAGAAGCTAATTAATGTTATGGTTAATTTTATAACCTTAAATTGTGGTTTTAAATTATAAACTATAAAAGTTTTTTAAGAAGAGCTATAACCTAAGAAAGGTGTGATGCAGTCATGAAGTATAAAGACTATTACAATATTTTAGGCGTTGATAAAAATGCTACTTCCGATGCAATAAAAAAGGCATATAGAAAATTGGCTAAAAAGTATCACCCTGATGCTAACCCTAATGACAAAAAAGCTGAAGAGAAGTTTAAAGAAGTCAGTGAGGCTTATGAAGTATTAGGTGATGCCGAAAAGAGAAAGAAGTATGACACCTTCGGTAGTGAGGTCAATTTCCAGGACGGTTATGATTTTGATCCATCAAGTTACGGCTTTGCTAACAATGTGAGGTATGAATACAGGACTAATGTTGGTGGGGGTTATAGTGACTTCTTCAATAGCTTTTTTGGTGAAGACGGATTTGATTTAGGTAGTATATTTGGTGGTGTAGGAACTAAGCACAGAAGACAAAGCTATGCTGCAAAAGGAAGCGATGTGGAAGCAATAATTGAGATTCTACCGGAAGAAGGGTTTGTCGGTATTGAAAAAAGTGTAAGTATAAGAGGGCGTAATGGAGAAAAGAGCTTATCCTTCAAAATACCTAAAGGGGTAAAAGATGGTGAAAAAATCAGGTTTAAAGGTCAGGGTAGACCTGGAATAAATGGAGGCTCAAACGGGGATTTGTATCTGATTGTCAAGTTTAAAAAAGGTAGCAGATTTGAGATTGAAGGAAAGGATTTGTTTACAACATTAGACATTATGCCGTGGGAAGCTGCTTTAGGTGATGAAAAACCTATTGAAACGCTAGATGGTAGAATACTGATTAAAATTCCACCAGGAATTCAGACCGATAATAAAATACGCGTCGCAGGTAAAGGTTATACCGATAGAAGTGGGATAAGAGGTGACCTTTATATTAAAATGCGTATAGTAAATCCAAAGATTATCAGTCCCGAGGTTAAAAAACTGTATTCAAAATTGAGAGATGTTGCAAAAGCAACTAATCCTTAAATATGACGTACAAAAGGCTTAAAGAATTTTCATAACGCTGTAGAGGAGGGATATTTAATGAATATTGATAAATTTACTGAAAAAGCACAGGAAACTATTTCTTTATCTCAGGAGATTGGCATAAGGTTAGGACATCAACAAATTGACGGTGAGCATTTACATTTAGCGATGGTAAACCAAGAGGAGGGGTTGATACCTAAGCTTATAAGCTATATGGGAATTAATGTGCAAATGTATATTGGCGATGTGGCACAGCAACTAGAAAAATTGCCAAAAGTATATGGAAGTGGTGCTACAAGTATGTATGCCACTAGAAGGTTTAACGAAATTCTCCTTAGAGCAGAGGACGAAGCTAAAAAGTTTAAGGATGATTATACTGGCGTAGAGCATATATTTATTGCTTTGCTAAAAGAAAAGGATACGCCTTCACAGAGCATATTCATGCGTTATGGCATCAACCTTGAAAAATTCATGGGGGCTTTGAGCAAAGTTAGAAGCAATCAGAGGATTACTTCTAAAAACCCAGAGGAAACTTATGATGCCCTAAAAAGGTTTGGTAGAGATTTGGTAGAGCTAGCAAGACAGGGAAAAGTTGATCCGGTAATTGGAAGAGATTCTGAAATACGTAGAGCGATCCGTATTTTATCAAGAAGGACAAAGAACAATCCTGTATTGATTGGTGAACCTGGAGTGGGTAAGACCGCTGTTGTAGAAGGGCTTGCTCAAAGGATACTTAAAGGGGATGTTCCTGAAGGACTCAAGGATAAAACCATATTTGCCTTGGATATAGGTTCGTTGATAGCGGGAGCAAAGTACAGAGGTGAATTCGAGGAACGTTTAAAAGCCGTATTAAATGATGTTAACAAATCAAGTGGTAGAATTATACTGTTTATTGATGAACTGCATAATATAGTAGGAGCAGGCAAAGCTGAGGGTGCAATGGACGCAGGTAATATTCTAAAGCCAATGCTTGCTAGGGGTGAACTTCATTGCATCGGTGCCACAACTTTAGATGAATACCGCCAATATATAGAAAAGGATGCAGCATTAGAAAGAAGATTTCAGCCAATTTTAGTGGATCAGCCGACAGTAGAGGATACCATCTCGATTTTAAGGGGATTAAAAGAGAGATTTGAGATACATCACGGTGTTCGGATAACGGATAATGCAATAATTGCGTGTGCTGTATTATCAAACAGATATATAAGTGACAGATTCCTTCCTGATAAGGCTATAGATCTTATGGATGAAGCTGCAGCTATGATAAGGACTGAGATTGACAGTATGCCAACAGAGCTAGATGAAATAAGCAGGAAGGTAATGCAACTTGAAATAGAGCGACAAGCCCTTAAAAAAGAGGATGACCTTTCTTCTAAAGAAAGACTAGCAGCCCTTGAAAAGGATATATCAACCTTGAAGGACAAGGCGGATACAATGAAGGCCCAGTGGGAGCTTGAAAAACAGAATATAAAAAGGGAAAAGGATATTAAGCAGAATATAGAAGATATTAGAAGACAAATTGAAGAGGCTGAGAGAAATTATGATCTTGATATGCTGGCGATATTAAAGCATGGTAAACTACCAGAACTTGAAAAGCAGCTTGAAGAGGAGAAGGAGAGAATTAAATCTGGTAAAGAAAATACTTTGCTTAAAGAAGAAGTAACAGAAGAGGAAATTTCTGAAATCGTTTCAAGGTGGACTGGTATTCCTGTTACAAGGCTTGTGGAAAATGAAAGGGATAAACTTTTAAATCTTGAAGAAATACTCCACAAAAGAGTTATCGGACAGGATGAAGCGGTAAGTGCAGTAAGTGATTCGGTTATACGTGCAAGATCCGGGCTGAAAGATCTAAGAAGACCTATAGGTTCGTTTATATTTTTAGGTCCTACAGGAGTTGGTAAAACTGAGCTTGCAAAAGCTCTTGCACAAGCTTTGTTTGATACAGAGGAAAATGTTGTGCGAGTAGATATGTCGGAGTATATGGAAAAACACTCTGTTGCAAGACTTATTGGTGCACCTCCTGGATATATAGGCTATGAAGAAGGGGGACAGCTCACTGAAGCAGTAAGAAGAAAACCCTATTGTGTAATACTCTTTGATGAGATTGAAAAGGCACATCCTGATGTTTTTAATGTGCTACTGCAACTTCTTGACGATGGCCGACTAACTGACAGCCAAGGAAGAACTGTTAATTTTAAGAATACCGTCGTAATTATGACTTCAAATATAGGAAGCCAGCATCTTTTAAGTAATATTTCCCGGGACGGTGAAATTACCGAGGCAGCAAGAAATGAAGTTATGAGCGAACTTAACCATAGTTTTAGACCTGAGTTTTTGAATCGTATTGATGAAATTGTACTTTTCAAGCCCTTAAGAAAAGAAGAAATTATTAAAATTATTGATCTTGCATTAGCAGATATTCAAAAAAGGCTAGATGACAGGAAGATAAGGCTAAATGTTACAGACAATGCTAAAGAGTTTATGGCGGAGGCTGCTTATACGCCGATATATGGTGCAAGACCTGTAAAGAGATATTTGCAGAAGTTTGTTGAGACTGAAATAGGTAAAATGATTATTAAAGGTACATTATCAGACCGCATGGAAATCAAAATTGACTCGGAGGGTGAAAAACTAACCATTGGCACAATGTAAATGTTTATAGAGGTCCGATTTTTGCGAAAGCAAAATATCGTTCCTCTGTTTCTTTCAAAGCTAGATAAGTCGAATCACCTGTCCTTAACTCGTGCAATCACTAAATCCTTTCTCAACAGGTTTTAATCCCCTTTATCCCTCTCAATATTTTGAGTTTCCCCAAATTTAGTAACAAAAAACTGAGGGATCTTTGAGCTTAAAGGCTTTGAAAATATCAAGTTGTTGTGATGGAGGTGGTTTTTCTAGGAGGTATCTAACACCTTCCTTAGTT
>JAAYPF010000140.1 GCA_012519925.1 Clostridiaceae bacterium | reverse complement strand
CTCCAAAAGTTCTTAAGTGTATTATACCATAAAACGCAGTAAAGTCATGATTTTTAAAGATTTTTTATAATATTATTTAGATTCTTTTGGGGTTGTCATGCGGATGACTTTTTCAGCAGCTTTATTGGAATCAATTTTCTCATAAGACAAATCAGTTATATCAAATAAGTAGTAACCATCACCTTTATCATATGTACTGCAAAAAACAAAAAGCTTGCTGTTGTTTATCCATGTAAAATGAGACACCATTCCTGATGTAGGTAATATTTTTAAGTTATCTCCATTAAAATCAGTAAATATCATTCTCGAATTGATTCTTCTACCCTTATTCAGCCATCTATGTAAAAAAACAAAATTCTTTCCATCAGGAGCAAAAAGGCAGTGCGAAAAGAAATGATATGCCTCCTTCTTAGACTTAACACTTTCTATATTTGCAATATCCCTAATGGAAAAAAGCAACTTTATTTCACCAGTATTCACATCTACTATTGATAATCCAGAATTGCTTGGTATATAACATTTTGATACTTCATCTTCCACATTAGCATAACCATAACCATAATGCCCAATATTTAGACGATCAAAACTATAACTTAAAGCATATTCTCCGGTATCATTAACAGCCGCTATACTAACAGGTAACTCTTTTATCAATTCGCCCTCTTTATTAATAATTCTTGAAATGTTTTTACTTCCATTCCAATAATTAAAAATAATATTATCCTCTTTACCAATCCATTGAAGCATTGATCCTTGTTGCCAATTCCACGATTTAGTTTTGGCAAGGCTTTTAAATTCTTGATAGTCTTCGCCATAAAAATAACCAATTTCTATTTCGTCTTTATTTGTTATATTTCTATTTGGAATAGTAAATTTGTGAGCAAGTAATAATTTATCATCATGACTCCATGGAATTTTATCATGAAAACCAAAAAAATAACCTTCTCTTTCAATAATTTTATACTCACTTATTTTTTTCTTCTTAGGAATAAAACTAAGCAGATACTGATAGGTGTTCCTAATTATTGTTTTTAAAAAAGTATTATTCTTAACAAGGTTATATATTGTCTTTTCAAAAGTATTCAATATTATTCCTCCATATATTTCAATATAAATAGCTACTTAAATTTAAATAACTTGAGTACTCCCCACATCCAGATATGAAATAGAGACCTAACTGTTGACAATTTCTCAATATCTCTATAAAGCTTCCAATGATACTTAACAAGTTGCATTTTATTACTTGAAATTGAGTTTGATCTAATTCGATACTTCATCAAGACTTTATCCATTCCATATATGTACTTTTCCTTTTTCAATATTCTTAGCCACAGGGCATCATCATTTCTTTTTCTAATATCCGGAACTGAAAACTTTCCTAGTTTTTCTACATTATACATAACTGTGGAATTACCTACTGGACAATCAAGCAGAAGCCTGTTGTAGCTTGTCTTTGGAATCGTTTTAATAACTCTATTTAATAATCTACCATACTCATCTATTTGTTCATATGCAGTACAGGTAAAAGCGTAATTATTTTTCTCCATAAAATTTATTTGCTCATATAGCTTATTGGGATACCATAAATCATCACCATCAAGAAAAGCCATATATTTCCCTTTTGCCATTTCCATTGCCTTAGTTCTTGCAATAGCAGCACCTGAATTTTCATTTAGTAAAAAATACTTTATTCTTTTGTCCTTTTCACAGTATAAACTCACGATTTGTTGGGTGTTATCTGTGGATTTGTCATCAACAATAATCATCTCCCAGTTTTTGTAGGTTTGCATTTGTACTGACTCTATTGTTTCACCTATGAATTTTCCACAATTATAAGTAGGTGTTATTATCGAAACTAAATCTTTCATCGAATTCTTACCTCACTGCCAACTGCATTCTTTTCTTTTTTCAGCACTTCTCTAACAGTTCTAAACATTGTCCTAATCTCATAAAAAAAAGAGAGTTTTTCCATACTTGTTAAATTACATTTCATTTTTTCTGGTAACACTTCATTTATATAGATGTTATCAACATCATCAGCGTTCTCAAGTAGCTTTTCTTCGTCTTTAAATCGAATACTAGTTTCAGAAGTAACTCCTGCTGGCAACAACAATGTAGCCCACATTTCATCTGTATACTTTTCTACATATTTAATAACTTCTGGCCTAGTTCCTATAAAAGTCATATCACCAGTGATAATATTAAAAAGCTGCGGTATTTCATCTAAACGTAGCTTTCTCAATACCCTTCCTACTTTTGTAATCCTTGCATCATTTTTTGTCGTTATTTGAGTTCCATTTTTGTCAGCATTAGTTACCATAGTTCTAAATTTATAAATTCTAAACAGCTTTCCGTACTGTGTTACCCTAATTTGCCTAAACATGATTGGACCTTTTGAATCAAATTTAATTGCAATGCTAACAAGAATAAAGATAGGAAGTAAAGCAATAAGAAGAATTATAGATACAATTAAATCAAAACTCCTCTTTAATACCAAATACTTTTTTTTAGTTTGTAAGATATTATAATACTTCCTAACAGCTTGATTTCTCATTCTCTTAGGCAAACACTCCCATTTTCTTAACATCGATATTTCTCCTACAGCCTAAAAAATTATATATTTTTTATATAACCATATTCGCTATGAGATTCTTTATATATTGACATATCCATTTTCCTATAGAACGCATTAGCTCTATCATTATCTTTATGAACTGTTAATGTATACCCTTCATATCCACTTTTCTTTACTATTTGTTCAAACACTTTTACTAATTGTTGTGATACGCCAGTTCCTTTTGCATTTGTCGAGACACAAAGTGAAAGTAGTGTTAATGTGTTTATTGAAAGAGTTTTATTAAATTCCTCTGCCTTTTTCTTAGGCACTTTTGAAATCACTACATTTTTAAAATATTCTATTACGCGATTCCAAGTATCTCTATCAAGGAATAAACACAATTTTACTACTCGCAAAAATAATTTAAGGAAATTGTTTCGAATGAATTGTTTCTTGCCCACGGAAGAGTCGGGAGTACCTAATAACAAACCGATAATATTATCTGATTCATCTGTACAAACAATAAAAATATTATTATCATTAATAAACTCTTTATAGTACTTTGATAAAAGTTTAATTCCCAACTTAGGAAGAAAGTGATTTTCAAAACTTTCAGAATGTAAACGTGCAATTGCTTCTAAATCACTTTCTTTTGCTTTTCTTATCACTTTCACCACTCCTTAAAATGTTTCTTTCAAAGTCTCTTTCAAGCTTTCCACTACAAACTCAATGTACTCATCAGTCAATAAAGTATACAATGGTAACGTTATCTCATTTCTATACATATCAAAAGCATTTGGATAATCTTCCATCTTGAATCCTAAGTTTTTATAGGCCGTAAGCATTGGAAGTGGCTTGTAATGTACATTACTTGCAACTCCCTTCTGAGCCAACTTAGTTATTACGTTATTTCTATATGCTTCATCTTTTCCGTTAAGTCTTAGTAAATAAAGGTGTCCACAAGACTCATAGTTATCCCTGTAATGTTTGATTGGTATTACATCAAGTCCTGCTAGCAAGGCATCGTACTTCTCGATAATCTCTCTTCTTCTCTTAAGAATTTCAGGATATCTTTTTAGTTGAGCTAATCCAATTGAAGCCATTATATCTGTCATATTACACTTATAGTTTGGAGCAACAATGTCGTATTCCCACCCTCCTAGTTTTGTCTTCTCAAGTGCATCTTTTGATTGTCCATGAAGGGAAAGAAGCATAAACTGCTTATAGATTTCTTCATTATCAAAGCCTTCTATATTCCTCCAAGTCACTGCACCACCTTCAGCAGTAGTGAGATTCTTTACGGCATGAAAAGAAAAACATGTGAAATCTGCTACTTCGCCACTCATCTTTCCTTTATGCTTAGCTCCAATTGAATGTGCAGCATCAGCTAAAACAATAACTCTTCCAAAGGCTTTTTGGATTTTATTAGATGGCTTAAAGAGATGCTTCTTGCCTTCTACAACTTCAAAAATTCTATCATAGTCACACATCACACCTGCTATATCTATAGGAATGATTGCTTTAGTATTTTCTGTGATTGCATCTGCTATAGCATTATAATCTATATGAAATGAATTCTTTCCACAGTCAATAAGAACCACATTTGCTCCCACATGCGTAATTACACTTGCTGAAGCAGAGTAAGTATATGCACAAGTGATAACTTCGTCTTTAGGACCAATACCTAAAAGTCTTAGCGTCATCTCCATTGCTGCTGTCGCCGAATTCATACAAACTGCCTTTGAAGTATTACAATATTCTCCAATTCGCTTTTCAAATAACTTAGTCTTAGGTCCAGTTGTAATCCACCCCGACCTCAATGTATCAATTACTTCATTTATTTCTTCCACAGACATATCCGGTGATGAAAATGGTACGATTATCATATAATCCTCCTGCAGTAACATCATTTTACATTCATTATTAAGGCTTAAAAAATTGATTATGACCAATGATCTCTAAATTAGAAATATGTACTGCAGCCTTTGTTACCAACAATACATAAGCTACAATGTCCCATATGAATGCTTTTCTTAAACTCCAATCTCAAATGAGTAGCCTAATTCATCTAATGTTGGAAGCTTTCTTATTTCACTAGAAGGTATATATGATATGGTTATATGTGGCTCAATTTTGATAGAAAATCCTTCTTCCTCAACCTTATTGGAAATATTAACATTCCATTTACTCATAATTTTCTCCTTATTACTCGAAATTACTAATCAACTTCCCAGTTCTTCTACACTTGCTTTTTGACAATTTATCTGGCATTTCTAAATTGAATTGTGTTAATTTGAATAACAGAAGAGCTTTTATTTCATGCACTTCATCTTTACTATTATAATATGCAATCTCTAAGTTATCGGTTACAAATCATCCCTATATGCCGGAACCAACCTTTTAATGAATTCAATTACTTTTTCAGAACTTTCAAAGTCACCGGGATCGAAGGATTTTATTTCCTGTATATACTTTTCATATTCGATTTCCTTAGCTTTTTCAATAAATATCTTATCGTTCTTTGTTACATCCACACCGTCCTCTGAAGTAAGTAACTCTTCATAAAGCTTTTCACCGGGTCTTAGCCCAACATATTCTATATCTATATCTACATCCGGTTTGAGCCCTGATAGTGTAATCAACGACCTGGCAAGATCAACTATTTTTACCGGCTTACCCATATCAAGCACAAATATTTCGCCACCCTTCATCATCGCACCCGATTGAATAACAAGACTCACAGCCTCAGGTATAGTCATAAAATATCGAGTTACTTCTGGATGGGTTATTGTTATAGGTCCCCCGTATTCAATTTGCCTTTTAAAAAGAGGAACAACACTTCCATTACTGCCTAATACATTGCCAAACCTTACTGCTGAGAATTGTGTACCACTTATACTATTCATGTATCGTACTATCAACTCGGCAATTCTTTTTGTTGCTCCCATTATACTTGCTGGGTTTACCGCTTTATCAGTAGATATAAGCACAAACTTTTTACAGTTATGTTGGTTGGCACATTCAGCAAGATTTAACGTACCAAATACATTATTCTTAACAGCTTCCTGGGGATTGAATTCCATCAGCGGTACATGCTTGTGTGCTGCTGCATGAAACACTATTTCCGGATTAAATTTTGAAAACACATAATTTAATCTTTCTTTATCTCGAATTGAGCCTATTATTACCTTAATATCTAATTCGTCTTTATATTTTTGTACTAGTTCGTTTTGAAGGTCATAGGCACCGTTTTCGTATATTTCAAATATCAGAAGACTTTTAGGTTTATAGGATGCTATTTGCCTGCAAAGCTCTGATCCAATAGAACCTCCCCCGCCTGTAACTAAAATGATTTTATCTTTAAGATATACGGATATCTCTTCTATAGAAAGTAAAATTTCATCCCTTTGCAGAAGATCCTCAACTGTAACATCTCTAATTTCTTTAATGCTCACTTCTTCATTTACCAAGCTATAAACACTTGGCAATACTTTTAATTTGCATCCCGTCTTTTGGCATATATCTATAATCTCAAGTGTTTCTTTTTTTTTTGCAGAAGGCATTGCTAAGACAATTTCTTCAATGTTCCTATCCATTGCAGCCTTTATAATTTTTTCTCTACCTCCCACCACAAGAACCCCGTTTATTTGTGAATTGTGTTTTTTGTTGTCATCATCAACAGCAACTATCGGTTCATATATACTACGTTTATTATTCTTCATCTCCTTAATTAGAAGTGAAGACGCTTCACCTGCACCTATAATCATTATTCTTTTTCTATAAATTCTTTTTTTCTTATTAATTTTTAGATTCTTTATTATTCTACTGCTATATCTACTTCCCCCTACCCAGAAAAAAGAAATCATCCAACTAATAATATAAACGGAAACCGGATACAAAATGTGAGAAGAAATTGCAAAAAGGTATTGAACAATTAATGCTGTTACAGTTGCAAAAAGTATTCTTATAAGTTCTTCCACACTTGCATAAGTCCATAGCATTGAGTAAATATCAAATAGAAAAAACACTGTAAGGCTTGCCACTGTCGTAAAAACGCAAGTTAAAGGGAGCATTCTTATAAAAACCACTGGAACATCCCCATCAAACTTAATTATTAACCCAATACATATAGCTACATTTACAAATAAACAATCTAGAAGTAAATATATTTTGTTACTCAAATTCCTCAAATTAAAGACCTCCCAATTAAAAAAACATGCAACTTCAGAAAACATAAAAGTTCTCTAAAGCCTTTTGTGCGAATATTATGCCTTAAATTGCATAATGCATATTATGTAAGATAGCTAAAAGATGTTACTCGGAATTATTGAATACTTTGTCATTAAATTTTGAACACATGGAACCTTAAACAGCCATGGCGAGTATTATGTTAATAGAGCAATTATGTATGTTAAAGAAAGGAGAATAAAATATGGTATTGCTTAATGCTATTATTTACTTTTTTATGCTTATAGTTCCGGGATTAATTTCTGAATGGTATTATAACTGGTTATCTCGAGTGAGACAAAGGACAATTGTAGCTACTGCTCTGATATTTAATTTGTTTATATTCTTGACCAACCTCATCGTACTACGCGTTTTCAACGATGTTTATACTGTAGAAAATCTTCGCGAGCATTTCCTTTGTCTAAGTTTCACCCCAAAATACGGAATTCTTAGCATTATAGTAGCAACAATATTTGGAATTCTTTTTGGAATACTAGCAAGAATTTTCTGGATAAGAAATAGAAACGAGAACTAGCATAAAAACATATAAAACCCAAGCCGCAACTTAGCTAATAGGATAAATATAACTGCGGCTTGAGTTTTTTTAACAAAACCCCCAATATAGTAACTTTTTTATATAAATCGAATACTATAAAATATGATCAGTCTAAAAATGATAATTAGAAAAGGTGATCTTAGTGGAACTAAAACAGTTTTTGATAATGATAAGAAAAAAAATAGTGTTTATAATACTTATTTCTGTACTTGTATCTATTACTGTAGCTCTTGGAAGTGTGTTTCTTATCTCTCCCGTATATGAAGCCTCGTCAACGCTCTATATAATCAGTCAAAAAACAGCTTCCGAAGGCGATGTGACTTATAATGATCTACTAACAAATCAACAATTGGTCAAAGACTATAGAGAGCTTATTAAAAGCAAACTTATTGTTAAAACAGCTTTAGACGAATTAAAAATAATGGATCTTACTCCAAACCAATTGTCTAATAGAATTACAGTAAGCTCAAAAAATGATACCAGAGTGTTGGAAATCAAAGTGGAAGACACCTATCCTGTAAGGAGTGCAGAACTTTCAAATAAAATATGTGAAGTATTTATAAGCGAAGCCAAAAGCCTTGCAAAGATAGACAATGTGAACATTGTAGACACAGCTGAAATCCCAGAAACACCTGTCAAACCCCAACCTGTACTTTACACTGCAATAGCTTTTATAATAAGCCTAATGCTAACTTTAGGTGTGTTTTACCTGTTGGAAGTAATAAATGAAACTATCAAAACATCGGAAGACATAGAAACATATTTAGACCTAAACGTACTTGGAACTATACCCTCATTTAACATTCGATAGGAGATGATCTAATTGCCGGAAATAAGCTATGTAGTTAAATATAATTTGAATCAAACAGTGGAAGAAGCCTATAAGGTTTTGAGGGCAAATATTCAATTCTGTGAATCCAGCAAAAAAATCAGAACGCTAGCCCTTACGAGTTACGGTCCAGGGGAAGGAAAATCGACAACATCAATAAATCTCGCCATTTCTATGGCTAAAGCAGGTATGAAAGTTTTATATATTGATGCAGATATCCGCAAACCTATGCCTTTCAAATACTTTATGAGTAGTAATTTAAAGGGTCTTACAAACTATATCCAAGGTCAGGTAAAGCTTGAGGAAGTAATAAACGAAACTGATATAGAAGGCTTCAGCTTCATAACTTGCGGTATTAAAGTTAACAATCCTAATGAACTTATAGCAACGGATAAATTCAAAAACTTTATTCAAGAAGAGGTAGCGAAACTTTATGATATAGTTATTATCGATACCCCACCCTTAGGTAGTGTTATAGATGCAGCGGTCATTGCTGCGATGGTTGATGGAACAATTATTGTTATTGAAGCTAATAGCGTGAAGTGTCAAAATGCCATAAGGATGAAAGACCAATTAGTAAAAGCTAATGCTAAAATCTTAGGTACTGTTTTAAACAAAATAAAAAAGTCCGATTACAAGAGTTATTATGGTAGCTATGATTACTATAACTCCAATAAAAAATATGTTAAAAAATGGTCGCAAGTTATTAAGGCTTTAAAGAGGGGAAAATATGATTGATATACATTGTCATATTATTTTTGATGTGGATGACGGACCTTCGTCAATTAAAGATTCTGTAAGAATGGTTCTAGAAGCAGAAAAACTAGGAGTTAATAACATTATTGTTACCCCGCATTACAATAGAAACCTCTATACTTCAGACAGAGTTCTTGAAAATTTCTATAAAATAAAATCCATAATACGAAACTTCGGTGTAGAATTGTTTCTCGGCTATGAAGTTTTTCTAATCTCTTCAATGAATGATTTGCTTTTAAATAAAAACAAATACACGCTAAATATGTCTAAATACTTACTGTTTGAACTTCCCTTTGATATAATGCCCATTAGCATTAATGAAACCGTTCTAAAACTACACTCGGAAGGAATAATCCCTATAATAGCACATCCAGAAAGGAATATGTACTTTGTAAGAAACATGCAAAAATTCATTGATTTGATAGAAACAGGGTGCCTTGTTCAATTGGATGCTGCAAGCATAGTTGGAACTCATGGTTTAACCGTCAAGAGATTTGCTAAAAAGCTTATCGACATGAACCTGGTTCAATTTGTAGCCTCCGACGCTCATAGACCAGAGGATTATGAAATATACAAGAAGTCCTATGATATAGTAAAAGACTGGGTCGGAAAAGAGTATAGTGACAAGATATTCCACGAAAATCAAAAGGTCATTATTACTCCTTCAATTGCCCAAGAGGTAAACAAAGAATAGTATTTTTTGAAAATTTTACACCTCTATATCACTAAACAGTTTTACACCCTTTGTTGCAATAAGCTTATACAAAAGAAAATCAATTACTCCAAAGGCAAAAATAATAACAGCACAAGCCGTCAATGCACTAAAAAAGAACGCAATGGAAGCCCAAATAGCTGCCACACAAAAAATTGTGGCCAAAAGCATATGAAACAATGGATTAAGATTCTGTTTCACAGCCTTTTGCTCATTATCCCAATTGAGTTTCGGATGGAACAGGTCGATCATCACTCCTATAAAAGACATGCAAACTATTCCAAACAAACTTATGCCCGCTATCATAAATGATAAGTACAATGGTAGCTCTAAAAACACAGTTACACTAACAAGGATAGTAACTACTCCTATAAATGAGACAATTGCTCCTGAAAGTGCTTTAGCCAATATTTGCGTTTTGTAGGAAACCGGTAGATACTTGCTAATATACAAGTTTTGACCTTCTCTTGAGATAGAAGTTGAAGTTATAGAGTTAATGGTTGAAATCAACATTGCCGCGGCAAATCCTACTACAACAATAATACCATCAAAAATTCCAATATTCATAATTGCCTTAATGCTTTCTAATTCGCTCTCACCCTCAGATTGGGTTAAAAGCGGTATAAGCATAAATATTGGAAATAGAAAATTTATCAGGACACAGTTCATAAAATAGATGGGGGTTCTAAAAAGAAGCTTCAGCTCTTTTATTGTATAGGCTTTTAGTTTTGATTGGAGAACACTAAGCTTGCCAAGCTCTTCTCTACTGACCTTTTTCCTTTTTGCCGCCTGTTCCGAGATACCAATTACACCTCTAAAATACAGCAACTCACCAAAATACAAGAATATCAAAAAGCTTGCTACTGCAATTAAAAGAAAAATCATCAGGTTTACAATCCCTTGAACGCCCGTATTATGAACAATACTAAGTGCTGCAAATTTTGTACCAGGAAAAATTCTCGACATTAATTCAACCATGGAATTTTGCCCTTCGGTAAACATCTCCTGAAGCTGTTGAGGATCTATACTCTTTGCTGTAAATTGCTGTATTACAGTATTAAATCCAATAGCACCGAACATTGCTATCAAACCACCTACCATCTTAAAACGGTCACGGTTTTTTGCTATAGCTGTAAACCTCATAATTATCATAACTAAAACTGATGCAATGGAAAGTGGCACAACAGGCACAAGAAGAAAAACAACTAGTGCATAGATATAATACATAAAAGAAGGTCCACTTTTATAAGCATAAATAACAAACAACGGTAGCAATAATATCAATTCTGTGAGGTATTCATATACCACTGTAACAAGAAACTTCGCACCAATTATTTCGGAGGATTTTAAAGGAAGAGGCAATAGAATCTCTACATCATCAGAAAAATAAAAAATATTAATAACATAAAACACACCAAAGAAAAAAATCACAAATGAAGAGACCGCAATTCCAAGACTTAAAATAATCCCTTCTTGCTCAACTACTTTTAGTGCATCATACATTGTCGAAATAAAAACCGACAGACCTATAAGTAGCGGTACAAAACATAATGATATCAGTATAATAAAAATTATCTGTCTGACTTTCTTTTTTCCAGTTGCTTTTATACCAAAACCGTTTTTTAACAGTGCTTTGGTAAGTATAAAGAGTTTATTGTTCATTTTGAGTCAACTCCAAAAACATTTTTTCAAAGGATTGATTATTTTTAAAGTGCTCTCTCATCTCCTCAATCTTACCTGCGAACAGTATCTTACCCTTATTTATAATCGCCACTTTATCACATATTTTTTCGGCAACATCAAGCACATGAGTTGAAAAAAGCACTACGTTTCCCTTGGTTACGTGTTCTCTCATCATTTCCTTCAATGTAAAAGAGGATTTTGGATCAAGGCCTGTCATAGGCTCATCTAATATCCATACCGAGGGATTATGTATTAACACACCCATAATAATTATTTTCTGCCTCATCCCATGAGAATAGCTTTGTATATGATCACCTAGAGCACTACTCATTTCAAATCTTTCAGCAAGGCTCTCAATACGTTGCTTTCTATCGGTGTCTGTGACTTCGTACATATCTGCCATAAAATTTAGGTATTCAACACCCTTTAACCTTAAAAATATGTTAGGATCATCGGGAACAAACCCAAATTTCTTTTTTGCTTCTAAGGGCTTTTCATTTATATCTATGCCGCCAATTTTTATATTTCCACTGTCAGGTCTCAAAATACCTGTAATCATTTTTATTGTTGTGGTTTTGCCCGCACCATTAGGTCCTAAAAATCCAAATATCTCACCATTTTGTATGGTAATACTAAGATCATCAACGGCTTTGACAGTACCACTGTAAGTCTTTGTTACGTTTTTAACTTCTATCATAGGATTAGCTCCTCTTATAAATTTATATTTTACATGTTAAACAATTTAAAACATACAGCGGCACTCCTAAATTGTCATGCTAGACCGTATATTTCATGCTTTGGAAATATTCAAATTCCTGAATTCTGAGTTCTTAATTCTCCTTTTAAACATTGATATAACTTGTGTGCTCTAAAAAAGTTTTCAAAAAAACAAACTTTTTTAGAGCAATTATATAATGTAAACTGTTTTTCAACAATTAGTCCAAAACCTTTCTATTCTCAGTTCCATCAATTTTTACTCTATAAACTTTGGAATCGTCACTATTGTTATGATAATATAACCATTCTCCATAAACACCTATTATTGTACTATCCGAATTATTTAGCTTAGTCCTACTTGTACCATCTAATTTAATTCTATATAAGCTATTTTCCTCTTCTTCATTCACATAATAAACCCAACCATCAATTACTCTTTCTAATGGGGTGTAATAATAAGTCACATATCCAGTGGCAGAAGAGTATGTAAAACCTGATGGTGAATCAAAACCAATCTTATTATTCTTCTTAGTTACTTTATTAATTTTGAATAAATTAGCCCCCGAATTCCATTTATAAGCCTTATATACTATATGGTCCTGAGAAAAACAGAATGTTGTTACTATTGTTCCTGTAGTAATTCTTTCTGTTCCTGATTGCGTCAATCGACTTATTTTATCATCTTTATCTATAAAATATACATTTTCCCCATCGGATTTAAGATGCTTTGCCCAACCATCATATACCTTTGTTTCTCCTTTGCCATCTGTTCTCAGTTTATAAATCGCTTTTGCTTCCCCACCTGATATATATATATAATAAATAAAGCCATTATACAATGCAATTCTTTCGGCCTTTTTATCGGTAAGAGTCACAGTGGTAGAATCGGCAATATTCATCTTTATAATTTTATTTTCTCTATCTATAAAGTAAGCATTATCTCCATCAATAATCTTATCCCCTCTTAATTCACTAATTTGTATAAAATAATCACTATCACTATTACAGGATGGATATACACTTTTTTCCCAATGGTGATCTAAAGAAATTTGACTGTCGGATAAATTAAAATAAGTATGCGTTATGGAGTCATTTTTGATTTTGTTATTGTCTTTGTCTATATTGTTAAATGTAGCATCTAAATGATAGTACTCCCCGTCAATTTTTACAATATTCCACGCATGACCATACCAGCCCTTCTCACCATCCGCTTCTCCAAGTACAAATTCGCTTTCTATGCCAACCATATTCAATAAAATATGCATTGTTCTCGCAAAACCATCACACACAGCAACTTTGTTTATTAATACCCCATAAGGATTATGGGATTCATCCGGAATACTATCTAAAAGGAAATTTTCATAATCATAAACGGTATTTAAAACTATATAATCATGAAGTGCAAGCTCCTTTTCTAAATCAGTCATTTCTGGTCTAATAACCCTCTCTACAATACCTTTAGCCTCTTTTAGCATGTCTTCATACTTCTGATAGAGCGTATCATCAAGCAGCGTTTTTTCACCATAATGATTAATGTATAATTCTTCTAGCTTGTTTAATGACTTGAGAGGAGTTATATCTAATATAGAATTTGCATAAATATCTAAACTAGTCACATTTATAAGCTCTTTTAACGGATATAAATCAATTATCTGATTGTCTCCAAGAAATAAGACTTTTAGATTTTTAAGATTGGATAAAGGCTCTATATCTTTTATACGGTTTCCCCCTACATATAACTCCTCTAAATTGGTCAAAGAACTTAAGGGAGTTAAATCCCTCAGGAGGTTTGTATGCATATAAATTATTTTAAGATTGGTCAATGTTGAAAGGGGGCTTAGGTCTGTTATTCTGTTCTCGCTCAGGCTTATAAACTCTAGTCCCTTTAAGCTCGATAGTAAACTTATATCACTAATATTGTTTTTTTCTAAATATAAAAACTTAATATTTTTCATATATTGTATACCCTCAATATTGGATATACCTAATTCTCTTGCATCTAAAACGTTAATGCTTTTCAAATCACTAGAAAATAAATCTCCAGAGTATTTCTTAATACTATCCCTAATTACTTTCTCAAAGTTACTGTCGGGAATATGTACTACATCCTGAGTCAACACTTCAACTTTTCGTAATTTAGCATCCCAGGACACCTGTGCTCCTAAACTTTCAGAGATAAACCTCGCAGGAACTAAAGTTCTCCCCGACACTATAGTAGCTGGCACATCTAGTTGAATTTCTTTTCCATTAACTATAGCCGTTTTACTATCTACCAATAATCTCACATTTGTATCTTGCTTAAATCCAGTTACTGCTATGGTTATACCATCCCATTCAACCTGTGCATCAAGAGCCTCAAAAATAGCTCTTAATGGAACCATAGTCCTGCCTTCTATTATGATGGGCAGAACATCAAAATCTATTTTATCCCCGTCCACATAAACAATAATAGCATTAGAATTTGCTGGAGCTGCTTGTACCTCAAGAGGACTTTTTGAACATCCTAAAAATAACATCACTAATAAAACCAACAAAGAAAATATAAACTTAAAATTAGTCTTAAATTCCACAATAATCACCCTTAATTTAAAAGTAAGAAGAATAAAAATATACCTTCATAATAAATATTATCCGACTTTATTTCTCAACGCAAGCGTTATGAAATAAATACCTGCCGAAATAAGAACTATAGTTGCCCCTGTAGTAGAATTCCAATAATAAGAAAGCACAAGACCCAATAGACTTGAAAAAAGTGCAAAAAGTACCGATAACAAATGATACTGTCTTACATTTATTGTTACATTCCTTGCAGCAGCTGCCGGAAGTACCAATAATGAGTTAATGATAAGTAGACCCACCCATTGAATTCCCACCGTTACAATTACTGCAATAGCTGATGTAAAAATGATCTCTACTACAATGGTGTTAATCCCTCTACTCCTTGCAAGTGATTGATTTACGCTAATTAGAAGCATTTTATTAAATAATAGTAGCCATAATAAAAACACTCCAATAAAGGCAATGAGCAACATAAGTATGTCAGACGGTGAAATCCCGAGCAAATCGCCATAAAGGTAACTTGAATACTTGTTTATATTTCTTCCTCCAACAGACAACAGAACCAGTCCGGAAGATATTGCTATAGACGAAAAAACACCTATAATCGTATCTGCCGAAGTTCTGCTCTTACTCTTAACAATTGTTATCAAAATAGAAAAAACTAGTGAAAAAGCTATTGCCCCAAGAACAGGACTTAAAATCCCAACAATGCTTCCTATGGCTACCCCTGTAAATGCACCATGCCCTAAAGCATCGGAAAAGAAGGCCATTTTATTATTTACTATCATTGTACCGAGCATTCCAAAAATAGGAGATACTAAAAGTACTGCAAGTAGTGCATTTTTCATAAAATCAAGCTCTGCCCATTGAAAAGGCAGGACAGTATCTATAAATGAATACCAGAAATTTATCATCGATTACCGCCCCCCCTTCCATTTTTATCTGTAAAATCATTAAACCATGACATTCCGAAAGTTTTTAACAACATTTCATTTCGGGACATTTCCGAAGGAGTGCCACTTGCTAAAACAGTTCCTTTTACAAGAACAACCCTATCTGCATATTTTAATACCAAATCAAGGTCATGGGAGACAAGTATTATAGATAAATCAAAATTTTGTTTAAGCTCTAATAGTATACTATAAAACATCTCTAAGCCATTTTGATCAATACCCGATACGGGCTCATCCAAAAGTAATAGGTGCGGAACCGGTTGTAGAGCAAGGGCAAGGAGCACTCTCTGAAGTTCTCCTCCCGATAATGCTCCTAAACGCCTGTCTATCAGATGCTCTGCTTTTACTTTAGCAAGACAATCCTCGACTTTTTTTCTTATTCCCTTTGGTTTATACAGCCATGAAGGTGCTTTGACAAGACTTGCCATAAACAAATCCAATACACTTACAGGTGAACCGGTATCAAAGCTTAAATGTTGAGGAACATAACCAACCAAAGGTTTATCGCTTTTTTCACCTGTAGCATCCATAAATTTAAGTTCTCCGGTATGCTTTACCTCTCCAAGAATAGACTTTAATAGTGTGCTTTTTCCTGCACCATTAGGTCCTATTATAGCTGTAAGCTCTCCACAGTGTATATGAAGGTTTACATCCTTCAAAACCTGTGTCTTCCCAAAGGTTACTCCAAAGTTTTCAATTTTTGTACAACACAAACCAAAACAACCATTTTGACAACATCCACTGTGTTTTGTACTCATCATTTCAACGCCTCTAATAATACTTTTAAATTTTCGTCCATTGCTTTTTCATAAGCATCCAATTGTGGTTCAACAGGACCGGTTACTATTGGATCTAGTTCATATACCTTTATGCCCACTTCTTTCGAAACTGTCTGCACTAAACTCGTCAAATTCTGTGATTCTGTAAAAAGAGCTTTCACATTGGATTCTTTTATCTTCCTAATCTTATTAGCCAGCTCTCCTGCACTCGGTGTGCTTCCTTCTTCAGTTTCAATTACTTCTATTATGTTAAGATCAAACTCTTTTGCAAAGTATGGAAAAGCCTCATGAAATGTAACTATGTTCCTATTACTAATAGTTTTTAAAGCACTATACATCTTTTCCCTCTGATCTTCGAGTCTTTTAACATATTCATCTGTATTGCTTCGATACTTTTGAGCATTGCTAGGGTCCGCAACGGCTAACTGCTCTCCAATATTTTTCACTTCATCTATTGCTCCTGATATGCTCACCCATATATGTGGGTTCACACTATGGTCATGCTCATGATCCTCATGTTCTTTGTGTTCAGTGTCTTCTTCATGTATATCTTCCAAATCATGCTCGCTTCCATGATGGTGTCCTTCTCCTTCTAGCATTTCAAGACCTTTACTAGCTTCAACTATTTTAAGCTGAGGTCGTTCCTTGATAACTTTCTCAATAAAACTCTCCAAACCAGCTCCATTAATAACCATAATCTCAGCCTTTTCAACCTTCTTCATATCAGCAGGAGTCATCTGGTAGTCATGGAGACATCCTGTCTTAGGCTCCGCCATATTAAGCACCTTTATCCCCTCAATATCTTTTGCTATATTCTTTGTAAAAATATACATTGGATAGAAAGATGTAACTATAGTAATAGTGTCTTCTTCTGAAGGAGCACTTACTTTCTCTGCCTCATTTCTTCCACATGCACTAAATAGCAACATTGCTGCTAATAGTATCGGTAAAATTCTAAATAACTTCATACTTATGCCTCCATATGTATTTTGCAAATGCAAACTATTCGCATTTACATTATACACAAAATTATGCATAATTACACCTAAAGATTATTTCCAAACAAAAAATAAAGCAAACCTATTTTCATTAATATGATCAAAAGAGGGGATAAAATCAATGCACTTTCTTTGTACAGAGCAATAGAAAAAGGCTGATCATACAATTGTCCGATTCAGCCTTTTTCTTAGAATAAGTTTGTCGTATAATTAATATATTTCATTTTTGTGTAGATTTTGTGAAGATTTTGTATATTTTTTATGAACACAATTCAAAATTTCCAACCTTACTTTTTGCGATAGAAATACTCACCGTCAATCCTCTGGTAAAGAGTGATATTGTTACTTTTGAATGGAACATTGTTAAAAAACAGACAGTCCTCAACATTATTTATCCCATTTAGTGCCATCTTAGCTGCAATAAAACACTCTTTTGAAGGAACTAGCTCTTTAAATCCTGGTTTTTTAACCGGCGGAAACTGACCGCTTGCAAATATTACATCATATACAGTATTAGGAAACTGAGGGCTTTTTACTCTGTTGAGTACCACGTTTGCTACAGCAACCTTACCATTTATAGACAATCCTTTTACCTCTACATGTATTATACGTGCAAGCCACAATAAATCTTCATCGGTGTACCATCTGTTTTCAATTAATTCTTCCGGAACAACAACGCCTTCTTTATATATAGATACGGAATAGGTTAGCTCGTCCCATTTTACATCGCAATCAAGATTTTCAGAAACAAACCTTATTGGTATCATCGTACGCCCATTTACAAGTTCAGGTGCAACATCCATTTGTTTCTTTTCACCATAAGCAATTAATTCATTACTTCCAATTACCAATTGAATTACTTCACTTTCGTCAGCATAGACTGCACTGGTAACTGTCTCACTTGAATCGTCTATTACTTCTTCTTCCTTTTCTTCTGAGCTAATTAGAACTTTATTTTGTTCGCCAACCCAATCAACCTTCGAACCTAATGCTTCTGCGACAAAACGTACCGAAACATATGTCCTACCATCTTTTATGTATGGTTGGGTATCCATCTTAATACACTTGTCATTCACTTTCACAGTCACAAATATCTGTTCGGTTAACGCACTCGCCTCACAATAAAACACTGAACTGAAGCATACCATAATCACAAGAGCAATAAAAACGCTCTTTCCCTTCAAATTCCTCATCGAGTCCTCCCCTTTTTATTATTTTGTAGCCTGATTACAAGTTATTCTGTTACTTTTTTATGAAAAATGACCACAATACAAACTATTTTACCATAAAGTCAATGCTTTTTGAAATAGAATTTCCAAAGCTTAAATTTCCCATCTAGCAAACCGGAATCTAATAACTGATAAACCATGTATAAGGAGCACATATAATCAAAATATACAGCTACTAGAACTAACAAAATTATCCTCAATTTATGTCTTTAATAAAATCTATTTTTGGAGTATAATTATCTTAAAATGTTTCGATATACAAAAAAGTTGTTACTTAATATGAAGGCGATCTATCAAACATAATTATTAGTTTTATTAGATGAGAGGAGAAAAGTGTAATGAGTTTACCAGATAGCAAAGGTTTTTTCGGTGAATATGGAGGTCGGTTTGTACCTGAAAATTTAACAAAGGTACTAGATGAGGTTAAGGAGGCATTTCATAAATTCAAGGATGATCCTGAATTCTTAAAGGAACTTGATTACTATTTTAAATACTTCGTCGGTAGACCAAATCCTTTATATTATGCCGAAAGACTTACAGAAGAGATAGGTGGAGCAAAAATCTATTTAAAGAGAGAGGACTTAAATCACATGGGTGCCCATAAAATCAATAACACCCTAGGACAAGTTCTCCTTGCAAAACGTCTCGGCAAAAAAAGAATCATCGCTGAGACAGGTGCTGGTCAACACGGTGTAGCAACCGCAACTGCTTGTGCATTATTTAAAATGGAATGTATTGTATACATGGGGGAAGAAGATACTAGAAGACAAGCATTAAATGTATTTAGAATGGAGCTTTTAGGTGCAAAGGTTGTCCCTGTAAAAACAGGTACAAGGACTCTTAAAGATGCCGTTGATGAAGCTTTAAACGACTTGATTACAAACTACAAAGACACATTTTATATGTTAGGTTCCGCTGTAGGACCAGATCCATATCCAGAAATAGTAAAACACTTCCAATCCGTCATAGGTAGGGAAACAAAACAGCAAATTATGGAACTCGAAGGAAGGTTACCCGATTACCTTGTTGCTTGTGTTGGTGGTGGAAGCAACGCTATCGGAATGTTTGCACCTTTTTATGATGATAAGGAAGTTAAAATGATAGGTGTAGAGCCTTCTGGAAAAGGTCTTGATACTCCTGATCATGCCGCAACTTTGTCCGTTGGGACTCCCGGAGTAATACACGGGTTCAAATGCTATCTACTTCAGGATGACAAGGGCGAACCACTACCTGTATATTCAATAGCAGCAGGTCTTGACTATCCCGGTGTAGGTCCTGAACATTCCTTCTACAAGGACAGTGGCAGAGCTGAATATCACGCTGTTACAGATAAAGAAGCAATAGAAGCTTTCTTAAAACTTTCAAAAACAGAAGCTATTATACCTGCAATTGAAAGTTCGCATGCTGTAGCTCATGGAATCAAGCTTGCAAGCCAACTTGATAAGGATAAAATTGTTGTTATATGCCTTTCTGGACGCGGAGATAAAGACGTTGCAGAAATAGCAAGCATTTTAGGAAGATAAACTATAGTAATATAGACAACATAAAAAGAAATATATAGAAGAGGGCACTTAAAAAAGTAAAACTTTTTTAAGTGCCCTCTTCTATGCCCCGTAGTTTTTATTTGAAATATTTTCAAGAAAATTTGCATCGCTCATGAATCTTCTTGTTAGCTAAGTAACCCTATGGTTCCCTTCGACAGATGCTTCACATCCTAGTCTACATAGGTGAACAGCGTAGCGAAACGATGTTGCCTTTTTCAAAGGCTGCTTAAAATGCAAGCTTACTAAAACCTCTATATACCTCAGCCATTTCGTTGTATAATTCCTTGTTTAAAAGAGTTTTATATATCTCATCAGCCTTTTTAACTGGATCAATATCTGCAAACTTTTCAGGATATAGAACTTTTCCTATATAATAGGCATCTGCTATTGCAGTATCAATATTTGTGGAATAAAAATTATAAGGCAAAAGTGAATAAACTTCACAATTCTTAAAAGCTGAAAGAGCATTGTAATAACTGGGGTTTTTCTTATAGTCCTGTAGAATCAGCTCAAATCCACTTAAATCAATAAATATTTTATCTGGATTCCACTCAATCAACTTTTCTTTATCAATCATTAAAGTGCCTGTTGCCTCAATTTCGTCAACAACATTTTTTGCATTAACTGCATCAAACAAAGAGTATTTAGCTTGTGTACTCTCAATACCATGTGCTCCCTTCATTCCAAGGCCTCCCACGTATACGCTCGGCTTTCCATCATCAGAAATTTCCTTTGTCCTCATATACAAATCATTTTTACAACTCTCCATATATCCAATTATTTCCTCCGCCTTTTGTTCCATTCCAGTAGTCTTTCCAATCAGCCTTAGCGAAGTATATACGTTATAATCAAAAGTTGCTGATGCTCCATATCCAATTGCAATTACCGGAACTCCAATTTTTGATTGAAGTTTATCCACCGTTGTTTTGTCTGATGCATATGTACTAAAGATAATATCCGGCGCAACTGTAAGAATTTTTTCAGCATCGGGTGAATTATTCGGTCCACCTTGTCCAATAACCGGCAAATTCGCCAGTTCGGGATATGCCATTAAGTATGACTTACCCGTTGTAATGTCCTTATCTATTTGTTCTACCCCCACTATCATGGAAATATTATTAAAATAGCAGCACAACCTTAAAGCTCCCGGTCCTACGGTCACAACACGTTTTGCTTCTTTATCAATTTCAACCGTTCTTTCTAGCACATCGGTCACAAAAATCTTATTTTCCATTAATCTAGAGTCTGCTACATCGGATGTGCATCCTCCTAAAAGCAACGAACTAAGCACAAATACTAGTATTATAAAACATTCCTTCCTTCTTACACCAACACTAATCACAATCTCATCTCCTCTAACTAAAACCTAATGGGTATTACAATCGGAATACCCTCAAATTTTTCAATTTTAACCCTCACCGAATAGACACTTTCTATATTCTCAGGTGTAATCACTTCAATCCCACCTGCTGCAAATACTTCCCCATCCTTCAAGAGCAAAAACTTATTGGCAAAACGTATTGCCAAATTCAGATCATGCATTGAGACTATCGCGGCAATGTGTTGTTCTTCTGCAATTTTCTTAATTATTTCTGCCACTTCAAACTGATTTTTTAGATCGAGACTACTTGTAGGCTCATCCAATAGAAGTATCTGTGTCTTTTGAGCTAATGCTCTAGCGATTACGACTTTTTGCTGTTCTCCTCCACTTAATTCATCTAAATATCTTAGTGCATATTCTTGTAAACCGAGTATTTCAAGTGCTTTCTGTGCAATCTCCAAATCTTTATTAGAAATATCCCAATTTATATAGGGTCTTCTCCCGAGCAAAACTGCATCTAACACCTTAATCCTTATACTTAAATTGCTCTGTGCTACATAAGCAATTTTTTGAGCTAACTGTCTACCTTTTAGCTTAAAGCAATCCTCATCATTTATGTAAACTTCACCTGCATAAGGCTTTAATATCCTGTTAATGCATTTTAGCAAAGTGGATTTACCAGCTCCATTAATACCAAGAACCGCAAGAAAATCACCTTTTGAAATAGAAAATCTTATATTTTTTATAACTGAACGGGCAGGGTAGTCAAACGATAGCCCTTCAACCGACAAATTCATTTATTCCTGCCTCCCCTAATCAATAAATACAAAAACAATGGTGCACCGAAAAAAGACGTTATTGCACCTACAGGAAGCACCACCGGCGACACTATAGTTCTAGCTAAAGTATCCGCTATCAAAAGCAAAAGTGATCCTGCCAATGCCGACGCAGGAATAAGATAACGGTGATCTCCCCCAATTGTCCGTCTCATAATCTGAGGTCCCACCAATCCAATAAAACCAATGATTCCAAGAAATGATACTGTTACTGAGGTAATAAGCGATGCAACAAACATTCCTCCCATACGTATTCTCTCAATATTTATTCCCAAACTTTTAGTAGTATCTTCACCGTTATCCAATGCATTATAATCCCATCTATGAAATAAAAAATAAACAAATGCCAAAACAACAAGTAATGTCATAATAGCAATTTCATTCCAAGCGATTCTTCCAAGATCTCCAAAAGTCCAAAAAACGGCAGCAGCAATTTGAACATCCTGAGCAAAATATTGAATCAACATAGTTCCTGCTGAAAAAAGCGAACTCAAAGCTACACCGGCAAGTACCATAGACTCAGGTGAAAAACCTCTTAGCCTTGTCAATAAAATTATTATTAAGGTTGCTGCCATAGCCCCTACCAAAGCAAAAATTGTAACCATGTAAGGATTGTTGATAATCACCGCATCACTTCTAGAACTCTGAACACTACCTGCACCAAATATTATTATCGCAAGGTTGGCACCAAAAGCTGCCGCATTTGATATTCCAAGGGTAGACGGCGATGCTAAAGGATTTCTTAGGTTGTTTTGCATAACACAACCAGCAACTGAAAGCCCTGCACCAGCTATAATTGCTGCTACCACTCTAGGTAAACGTATCCTCAATATTACAAGTCGCGACACTTCCGTACCTTTTCCAAGTAGTGTTTTAATTATATTGTACAAATTCAAATCTGTTGAACCTGCTTTTATTGCAAATACACAAGCAAAAAGCAAAAGTACAAAAAGTGAAACCATCACATACATTTTTTTTAATATATATCTTTGATACATAAGATTATAGCTTGTATCCGCTCTTTGAACTGATTTTTTACTCAAATACTACCGCTCCCTTTATAGTATCTCACAAAGAATTGCTAATAATAATATATTACCAACCTCTAGAGTATTCCTTAAAGCAATCAAGACAAAGCTTTTTACCGGAATTTATTCTTATTTTGTGTTCCGGTGCACCTTCTCCACATTCTTCACACACAATGGTATTAAACAATCTTGCTTTTTCAGGCAGTTCAAAAGCAGGTTTGGTGAAATTAAAAATCTCATCCACCGGCGAATTCAATATATATTCCTGACGCTGCTTGCGATCCATCTCCTTTTTAAAAGGCTTTAAGACCACCCTTAAGCTCTCATCCTTTCTCCTGTTAAAAAAACTAAAAGCCATTTTCCCTGTATCTCTATAAATAAGATTGCCCTTTCCAAAGGTACATCCGGTTATAACCTGCACAGCATCAACACCACAAGCATCATTTTCAGTTACACATACTAGTTCCTCATCCTTCGAAAAGTTTAAACTCATCTTTTCTATAGCTGCCTCGCACGCTTTAAATCCTATAGCAAGACCTGGACATTCATGACCGTGAAATTTCACGGATTTTTCCCACAATTCTCTATTCATTTTGTTCTCCTTCTAAACTTTGTAATAATAAAAACCACAAAAAGAGCTGTTTCATACAGCAATCTTCGTGGCTCAATTTATAAAAACTATCCCTCTAAAAGCTAAGACCTTAAAAGCTAAAACCTTCTTGGTTTAATTACTATATTAAAGTAACATATACTTTTCTTTCTGTCAATTCATACTAATTTTGAGTTTCCCCAAATTTAGTAACAAAAAACTGAGGGATCTTTGAGCTTAAAGGCTTTGAAAATATCAAGTTGTTGTGATGGAGGTGGTTTTTCTAGGAGGTATCTAACACCTTCCTTAGTT
>JAAYPF010000139.1 GCA_012519925.1 Clostridiaceae bacterium | reverse complement strand
TCCTTCAAACTCGCTGACAAAGGGCTCATTTATTATTAGGTCATCATTTTCCGCGAGCTTTATTTCGAGTTTCAACCCAATTTCCAACTCAGTGTACTTCATTTTGTGCCTCCCTGTATTAGCTTAAGTTAGCCTTTATGGCTGTCAATTTATATATTCAAAAGGTTAACAATCCTGCTAACAAAGCTTTTAATCCCTACACTCTCTGAGTTTCCAAAATTATCCTTGTCAGATTTTATATCCATAATCTTAGCACTAATATCTTTTATATGTTTTGAAGCATTACTTTTTGGATAACTCAGCAAAAAAGGCTGCTGCATCTTTACTGCCTTTATAACCAACTCATCGTAAAGAATAAAACCTAGGGGTTCTAACTTTAATTCTAAAAATTTACTAGTCACTATGGATAATTTATTAAGTATATCGTTTGCCTCATTTGCATTTTCCGCCCTATTTACAACAACCCTTATCTTTTTATCTTTGTCTCTTTTAGATACCATCTTAATCAACGCATAAGCATCAGTAATTGATGTAGGCTCTGGAGTAGTAACTAAAATCACCTCGTCAGCCGCCATTATAAAACTCATAACATTGTCCGATAAACCAGCTCCTGTGTCTATAAGTATTACATCGGATAGCTTATCTAAAAGAGATATATTAGTCATAAATTTTTCAATATGTTCTTTATCAAGCTTTACAAGCTCTTCTATACCTGATCCACCGGATAAAAATCTGATGTTTCCAGGTCCATTTGACAACACATCAAATATGCTTTTATTATTGTATAAAACATCTGCGAGCGAGTATTTAGGTAGTATACCTAACATTACATCAATATTTGCAAGACCAAAATCCGCATCTAGAATTGTAACACGTTTACCCATATCACTAAGGGCTATAGCAAGGTTGACAGTAATATTAGTTTTACCAACGCCGCCCTTACCACTAGTTACGGTTATTACTTTGGCTGCCTTCTTTTTTATATTATTTAAAGTAGTGGTCTGACTTACCACTTGCCTCTTTTTTAAATTTTCTATTATTTGCCTTAGTCTTTCCGCTTGATCCATCATCTATAAAATGCTCCCTAATAGTTTTTTTGTAATCTTATCAACATTTGCAACTTCAATGTCATTAGGCACACTTTGTCCGATAGTTACATAAGACAAATTTTTATTTGTCAGACGCCTTGCGTTTAAAATAATTCCAAAAGAAGGAGTTTCATCTAGTTTTGTAAAAAGCAATTTGTAATCTTTCAAAAAATCATAGTTTGCAAGTATCTCCCTACAATTTCTCATTCCTGTTGTTGTACTTAAAACTAAAAACACTTCATCGGCCATACAAGCCTCTACCTGCATTTTCAGCTCATCAAAATGTGTCTTGTCTCTAATACTTCTGCCCGCAGTATCTATAAGTATAATATCCTTATCTTTATATTTATCCTTTGCATCCTTTATTTCGTTTGTGGAGTAAATTACCTCTATAGGCATTCCTAATATCTCTGCATATGTTTTTAGTTGCTCTACGGCTGCTATTCTATAAGTATCGGCCGTTATAAGTCCAACTTTCTTTTTGTGGTTAATAGAATAATTTGCTGCAATTTTTGCGAGAGTAGTTGTCTTTCCAACTCCAGTAGGTCCCACAAACACAACTACTGTAGGTTTACCATCTTCTCTTAGCTTAAGGGTTTCTGGCTCTCCTAGTATTCCTGATATTAGCTTATACAATATTGCACCAATATCATTGATATTTGATCCATCTTTAACTTGGCTTCCGATAATATCAATTAACTGCCTGGCAATATCGCTATCAACTTCATTTTTTATCAAATTATCATAGAGTAGGTCGGTTATCCTCGATTTCATTTTATCTTGAGGATTTGCTTCTTTAACTGGAGTTTTTGCAGTACCGTTGCTGACTTGCTCATATATTTTTTGAAGAACAGATTCCATATTGCTTACTTTATTCTCCAACAAAGCTATCTTTTCCTCTTTTTCATTCAAATTACTTTGATTTTCTACATTTTTTTCACGAACAACTATACTCGGTTCGCTTTTTGGGAACTCTTTTTTAGTCTTTCCACCATAAAATTCATCTACAGCTGCAAGTACTTCAACTAACGGTTTATTAAATACATTTAAAAACCCTTTTTGTCGTACCTTCCTAGTATTTAAAATAACAGCCTCATTTCCAAGATCCATTTTTACTTTTAATATTGCCTCTTGAGTATCTTTTCCCATATAGCGTCTAATCTTCATATTATATGCTCACCATCCCAACTGATTGAATCTCTAACTTCGGATCAATTTCATTATAAGATAATACAATTAGCCCAGGTATCGCTTGTTCTGTAAGCCTTCTAAAGTATAGTCTGACTATTGGTGATGCTAGTACTATCGGCTGCTGTCCTAACTTCATAAGCTTTTGGACGTGATTTGTCAAACTGCTTATTATAGAATTTGTTGTATTAGGTTCTAGCGTTAAATAGGCACCATGTTCGGTTTTTTGAACCGAATCTAGTATAATTTGTTCAACCTTAGGATCTAAGGTAATTACATTTGATTTTTTATCTTTTATAAACTTCTTTGATATTGACCTACCTAATGCCTGTCTTACGTATTCCGTCAACATATCGGTATCGTGGGTGATTGGAGCAAAATCCGCTAGTGTTTCGAGTATAGTAACAATATCTCTTATAGAAACCCCTTCCTTTAAGAGGTTTGCTACCACTTTTTGAATTTCACCTATTGTCATTATTTTAGGTACAAGTTCTTCCACAATTGCAGGATAATTCTCCTTGACTTTATCAATAATAGTCTGAACTTCCTGCCTTCCTGTGAGTTCGTGGGCATGAGCTTTAATTATTTCGGTAAGATGTGTGGCAATTATAGATGGTGGATCTACTACTGTATATCCAAGCATCTCTGCTTTATCCCTCTGAGCCTCGCTAATCCATACTGCCGGCAATCCAAAAGCCGGTTCTGTTGTCTTTATGCCTTCTATTTCCTTTTCAACAAACCCAGGACTCATCGCAATAAAGTGATCAAGCATTATTTCTCCACCAGCCACCTCAACTCCTTTAATTTTTATAACATATTCGTTTGGACTTAATTGGATATTATCCCTTAATCTTATAATCGGTACAATCATTCCAAGTTCTAGGGCTAATTGCCTTCTTATCATAACCACTCTATCTAGCAAATCCCCACCCTGATTTACATCAGCTAAGGGGATTATTCCATAACCAAATTCCAACTCTATAGGATCAACCTGAAGAAGATTCACAACATTTTCTGGTCTACGTATCTCTTCAACCTCTTGTTCCTCAATTTGAGTTTCCTCTTCTAGCTGAGATTTCTGACCGTCCTTCGTAAGCCTAAAACCTATTACTGCAAAAACAACTGACAATCCTATAAATGGAAGGGTTGCTAAAGGATATGCCAACAATACACAAAACCCTGAAGCTATAAAAAACACCTTTGGGTTATTTAATATTTGCTCCTTAAGATCCTCACTAAGTCCATTGTCCGAAGCAGCTCTTGTTACTATTAATCCTGTTGCAAAAGATATAAGCAACGCCGGAATCTGACTTACAAGTCCATCTCCTATAGTTAGAAGTGCATAAGTTTCAAGGGCAACACTTAATTCTTCTCCCCTCATTAACATTCCTATTGCTAGTCCACCAACAATATTTATTACTGTTATAATTATTCCCGCTATAGCGTCACCTTTTACGAACTTGCTGGCCCCATCCATAGCTCCATAGAAATCTGCTTCCCTTTGAACTTTTTTTCTTCTTTCTCTTGCATCAGCTTCGGTAATCAATCCGGCATTTAGATCTGCATCTATAGCCATCTGCTTCCCTGGCATTGCATCTAATGTAAATCTTGCAGCTACTTCAGATACTCTCTCTGTTCCCTTTGTTATTACCATAAACTGCACAATGGTTATAATCAGAAAGACTACAAATCCAACTATCATATTATCCTGTGCTACAAACTTACCAAATCCCCTTATTACCTCACCGGCCTCTCCTTCTGCTAAAACAAGAGTTGTTGACTTTATATTTAGCGAAAGCCGATAAATAGTTGTAAAAAGCAGCAACGATGGAAAAATCGACATTTGCAAAGCTTCTTTTGAGTATATTACATTTAGAAGGATAACTAATGCTACTGCAATATTAAAAGCAAGCAATACGTCGAGTATAAAAGCGGGGATTGGAATAATCATTATAAGTACTATCGCTACAACTAGTATTGCTACAGCCATATCCCCAAATCTCATTTCCTACTTCACTCCTTTACATAATAGTAATTACCCCATTAAATAACTTTTTCTTTATTTTTAAGACTATATACAAAGGCAAGTACTTCTGCCACTGCCTGAAACAGTTCTGGAGGTATTTTCTCTCCTATCTCCACTGTAGAATAAAGAGCTCTTGCCAAAACCTTATTCTCTACTATTTCCACTTTATTTTCTTTAGCTATTTCCTTGATTCTTAGAGCTATATAATCCTGACCCTTTGCAACTACTGTCGGTGCATCGGAGACTTTTGGATCATACTTAACTGCTACTGCAAAGTGAGTTGGGTTTGTTATCACCACATCTGCCTTAGGGATATCCTGAAGCATTCTTCTGAGTGCCATCTGACGATGTTTTTGCTTTCTCTTTCCCTTTATCTCGGGGTTCCCTTCTGATTCCTTAATTTCCTGCTTTACTTCCTGCTTTGACATCTTCAGATTTTTCTCATATTCCCACCACTGATACCCATAGTCTAAAACACCTAACACTAGCATAACAATACACATTCTTATCGCGACATTCATCGAAGTAATCCCTATATATGCAGCAATACTTATTACATCCATGTCCATAGCATTTAATATATTGCTAGCTTCATCTATTAAATAGGAGTAACCTATATATCCGATTATCACAATCTTTAATATGGATTTCACCAACTCGGCTACAGATCTTAATGAAAATAGTTTCTTAAATCCATTTAAAGGGTTAATTCTATTAAATTTAAAGGATAGGGTCTTAGTTGTAAACAAAAAACCCACCTGAGCATACCCTGATGCAATACCTGTTAGTAGTGCCACTACAAAAATAGGAGCTACGATTTTTAGAAAACGTAGTATCATGTTAATTGATAGTTTTGATATACCTTTTATAGTATACAAATCTGATATTTTCTCAAAGTCGCTATAAATTATCAAAAAATTCTCATACAACTGTTCATACATAAAACTTCCCGCAACCTTTATGGTTATAAATAAGCATAAAAGCACAATTGCAGAAGTCAGTTCCCTGCTTTGAAGCACCTGTCCTTCTTCTCTAGCCTTACGTCGTTTCTTTGGTGTCGCCTTTTCCGTCTTGTCCCCACTATCTGCAAAGAGCTGAAGATTAACAAGCTGCATTCCCTGATACTTGATAGGATATGACCTGCTACCCATATTAATTTTTGTATTTACATGGTTATTTAAATTTACTATGCTATTCTTATCATTTTTTTGTATTTTCATTTTGGCCCCATATTCTTAAGGAAATATAGCATTTCACTATCCATTCCTCTAATTAGAGTTTCAACAATAGATATGAACAACGGCATGGTAAATACCAAAACTGTCAATCCTAGAAATATTTTAAGTGGCATTCCTACAACAAATACGTTTAACTGTGGCACTGTCTTTGAAATAACTCCTAATGCAACATCAGTTATTAGGATAGCTGCAAGTATAGGTGCAGCTATTTTAAAAGCTATAAGAAATATTCCTCCAAAAACTTCTATGATCCTACTTTGTATACCAGTTCCAAACACTGCCTGACCTAAGGGAACATATTCATAGCTACTAAATAACGCCCTTATTAAAATATGGTGTCCTTTACAAATTAGAAAAATCAGCATGCATAAAACAAAATAAAAGTTTGAAGATATAGAAACTCGAATATTACTAATCGGATCAATAACATTAACTACTCCAAAACCAATCTGCATATCTATTAACTCGCCCGCTACATAAATTGCTGTAAATATTGCATAAGAAACATAACCTAATGTAATTCCAACTATAAACTCTCTGAAAACTAAAGCTGCAAATTCATAAATGTTACTGATAATGATATTTTGATTACTTGTAGTGTTTACAAGTATTAAAGCCAACATAAATGAAAAACCGATTTTCAAATACTTAGGAATATTGGTTCTACTGAAAATTGGAGCTATGACAAAAAGTCCTGACATTCTTATAAAAATTAATAAGAATACTTCTACACTATTTACCAAAATTCCTTCTGATAAAAACAATTTAATCCCCCACAAAATCTTTTTTGATGTATAGATGTTGCTCTATCTTACCTTATATACTGATTAATATTCAAATATATACCTTGGGTATATTCTATTAATGTTTTCAACATCCATGATCCAAATATTGCTATCCCAGTTAATACAGCCAATACTTTGGGTATAAATGTAAGGGTCTGCTCCTGAATCTGTGTTGTTGCTTGAAAAATACTTATCGCAAGCCCCACAATCAAACTTAACCCAAGCATGGGTGCCGCTACATATATAACCGTCATTAAAGACTTTTGTGCCAATTCAATTACCATACCCTGGTCCATTTACATTTCCCCCCTCAATTTTTAATACCTTCTATAAAAAACTCTAAGTTACAAAGCTATTTACAATCATTTGTGTAATAAGATTCCAACCTCCTACCATAATAAATAGAAGTACTTTAAACGGAAGAGAAATCATAACCGGAGAAAGCATCATCATCCCCATGGACATCAATGTACTTGACACCACTAAATCTATTACAAGAAACGGCAAATATATTAAAAATCCCATTTTAAATGCAATTGTCAACTCACTTATCAAAAAAGCAGGAATTATTATAGTCAACGGTAAATTAGGTACTTCTTCTTCCTTAATCGGAGTTTTTGTACCCGAAAGGGATACAAATAAAGCTAAATCCTTTTTATCTGTTTGCTTTAACATAAAAGTCTTGATGGTTTTTGTTGATCTATCTAAAGCAACTTGTTGAGTAATTTCCTGATTTGAATAAGGCTTATATGCAGTCTCATTTATCTCACTAATCACAGGACTCATTACAAACAAGGTTAAAAACAAAGCTAGCCCAATCAACACTTGATTCGGCGGCATCTGCTGTGTTCCCAGCGCGTTCCTCATAAAAGAGAGAACAATTACTATTCTTGTAAAGCTTGTCATCATCATAAGGATGGATGGAGCTAACGATAATACTGTCAGAAGTAGTAAAACCTGTATAGCTGAAGTAACATCCTCTGGATTATCGGAAGGTCCTACACTCACATCAACTTTAGGTAATGCTAAATCAGGCTCAGCATAAACATTTGAGACCATAGCTAACACTACTATAAGTAATAATGTCATCGCAATTAAGAACTTAAGCTTGGTTTTCATTAGTGTTTTCATCTCCGCCTGTGGCATAAAGCTTTCCTTTTTTTGATGTTATATTTCTCAATTTATCAAGGTTTTTTCGAAAGCTATTATCATCAGTGCCATTTTTGTATTCTTCAGTATTTTCATTTTCCTCAATATTTTCTTTATTCTTAATGTTCTGAACATACTTTTCAAAAATATTTTTAAAAGCAAAGGAATTGATTCCTTTAGTACTGTCTTCTTCGGAAAAATCATTAATATTAACTTTTGAAAGCAATTGAATGCTTTTTCCCGATGCAGATATCAGAATAAATTCATCACCAACTTTAACAAGGTGCAGTCTTAAATCGAGACCTAAACTTACTGTTTCAACTAAATTAATATACTTGCCCTTTATAGCTCTTCCTGACTTATTTCCAATAATCCTTGTAGTAACATAAGCCAAAAAGATAACTGATCCAAAGACTATAACAAACATAAAAAAACTAATAAGCATGTCACCAAAACTACCCATTTTGATACTCCTTGTCCAACTCTACAGCTTAAGAGTTTTACTAAATATTAAACTTTTTTTAAAAATCCCCAAATTCGGCTATGCTTTTCTTTATTAGTACTTTATATTGCTATTAACCTATTACTTTTTTAACTGCTTCTACAACTCTCTCTGCTTGGAAAGGCTTAACAATAAAATCCCTTGCCCCTGCCTGAATCGATTCAATTACCATAGCCTGTTGCCCCATTGCAGAACACATTATAATCTTTGACTCTGAATTTATCTTTTTTATTTCCCTTACAGCGGCTATCCCGTCAACTTCCGGCATTGTTATATCCATAATTACCAGATCCGGATCTAGCTCTTTGAACTTATCGATTGCACGGGCTCCATTTTCAGCTTCGCCCGCAATTTCATAACCATTCTTTGTAAGGATATCCTTAATCATCATTCTCATAAATGCCGCATCGTCAACAATCAGAATCCTCTTAGCCATTATATATCCCTCTCCTTATTTTAGTGTGTTATACAGTTATACTGATATTTTATCCTTAAGAGGCAATAAACTATATTCATTAAAGTCTCTTAGAAGGATGTATTATATCTGTAATTCTTACACCAAAGCTTTCATCAATTACAACTACTTCACCTTTTGCAATAACTTTGCCGTTTACAAGTATATCTACTGGCTCCTCTGCAAGTTTGTCCAATTCTATAATTGAACCGGGTCCAAACTCCAAAATATCTCTTATATACTTATTTGTTCTTCCTAGTTCAACAGTAACCTGCAAAGGAACATCCATAATAAGTCCAATATTTTTTCTTTCAAACGATATGACTCCATCATCAAAGGCTTGGAACTCTGCTGGTTGTACATTAACAGGCTCTCTAAACCTTGGTTGGTGTTGCTGATCCATTCCTTGCTGCATTTGATTATACTGTGGTTG
>JAAYPF010000138.1 GCA_012519925.1 Clostridiaceae bacterium | reverse complement strand
TGTTAAGGATAAGGGGAATATCAAAACATTTAAGAACACTGTGGAGCTTTTGCCTTTATTAAGTGATGAACTCATAGATATTGTTAATAAGGTAGGGTTTAAGAGATATGAGTGTTATGGGGATTTTAAGTATTCTTCCTACAAAGAGGATTCCTACATGCTTGTTTTGAAAGCTTTCAAAGGATAAATTTGCTTTGAGTTTATTTCCTAATATGTTAGCTTTAAAAATAAACTATGATAATAGTATAAGACCTGCGTGGAAATTTAAAGAAAGTTTTACTGAAGAAGTAGAGTCTATTAACTATAATACTTCAATAGATTGATGGAGATACGGTTTGGCTGTCTCAGGCTGATATGGTTGAACTGTTTCAATCAAGTAAAGCTAATATTAGCGAGCATATTAAACATATTTTTGAAGAAGGAGAACTCGAGGAGAATGCAGTTGTTCGGGAATTCCGAACAACTGCAAAAGACGGTAAAAAGTATAACACTAATTTTTATAACCTTGATGTGAAAAATACAAAAAACTTAATGACGATGAGCTTTCTGAAATAGAGAAGCATTTCGTTAAAGAGATAGAAGCAGCAAAAGATAAATTGCAGAAATAAGTGTGAGAATTTGATAAATAGATTTGAAGATAAAAATGATTAAGTGAAGGAGAGATAATAATGCCATTGCCAAAATCGGAAAGAACTTATTCATATGAGGATTACTTAACTTGGAATGAAAGCGAGAGATGGGAAATCATTGATGGTGTTCCGTATATGCAAGCTGCGCCGTCAAGAATACATCAGGAAATCCTTATGGAATTATCAAAACAATTTGCTGTATATCTCACTAATAAACCTTGCAAGGTATATCCTGCTCCATTTTGTGTAAGATTGGATGTTGAAAAGGATGATGAAGTTAAAAATGTTGTAGAGCCTGATATAACAATTGTTTGTGACAAATCCAAACTTGATGACAGAGGATGTAAAGGTTCTCCTGATATGATAATTGAAATTATATCACCCTCAACAGGAAAAATTGATAGGTTGATAAAATTTAACAAGTATGAAAAAGCGGGAGTTAAAGTGTATTGGATTGTGGAACCTGACCAGAAACTTGTAAGTATATTTACATTACAGTCAAATGGCAGATATGGAAGACCGGAAATGTACAGTGATGAAGATAGAGTAAAGGTTTTAATATTTCCAGACCTTGAAATTGATTTGAATCCAGTTTTCAACATAGATTAGTTGATAGAAGCGGCAAAAGATAAATTGCAGAAATAAGTGGTGAGATTTTGATAAATAGATTTTCATCGAGATCAAAAAGGCTTGATAGAGCCTTTTTGCATGAGAAATTGTGGAACAATTTATAGAACATTTTAATTTAAACAAAGTCATAGAAAAACAAGGTTTGTTGAAAAGTAAAATAGCCAATCTTTTGATAGAAATCAAATCACAACAAAAATCATATACATAGTTAAATTATAAAAGTAAATAGTTGAAGTTTGTGGGCTAAGTGAAGAAAGAAATACCTTAGGTTTGGAAAAATGAAATAAGAAAATGTAAATTTTGGCTTTAGAATTGCCGATATCAAAATCAGGATATATTTAGAAATTCCTATCTGTAATTATCAAAAATAATAAGTATACAAAAGTAAAAGCAACAAGAATATCTGATAATGGATTTGCAGTTGAGTAAAAGGTCGCGTAAGCATTAACAACGGTGCATAAATAATAGATCGGAGGATTTCTTATTATGAAAAAGATTACATTTGCTATTGCAGTGGTACTGGTTATGGTAGCATTATTTTCGGTATTTAATGTTTTTGGTGAGATGCCGCTTCGTATAGTGGTAGATGGGGAAAGATTGTATTTTCCTGATGCACAGCCATTTATAGATTCAAATGGAAGAACACAGACACCGGCTAGATTCATAGGTGAGGAACTTGGTGCAACAGTAACATGGGATGGTACAGCACAGAAAGCAACTTTTGTTAAGGACAGTAAAAAGTTGATTCTTTACATAGGGAAAAAAGAGTATGAACTTGATGGTAATAAGCTTCAGATGGATACAGCTGCCTTGCTACAAGATGGCAGAACCTTTGTGCCGGCTAGATATGTTGCTGAAGCATTTGGTTCGACTGTAAGGTGGGACAGCGCAGTTAGGACTGTTTATGTTGACATTGTAAAAGTTGTTAGTACACCAGAACCTATAATTACACCCGGTCCAACACTTAAACCTGCTGAGGGACTAACTGAGGAAGACAAAAAAGCTATAGCTGATAGATTTAGAGAGTTATTTATTTCAGACTTGAAGAGCGATAAAAAAAATATATTCAACTATCTTTCGTCTGAATATAAAGCTAAGGAAAATATAAAAACTTATGAAGATATTGTTTTTCCTTTATATAAAGAAGGCGAATATTTTGCATACAATAATTACAATTATATGTTCATAAGTAGTTCCGTTAGGTTTGCAAAAGAAAGAACTGGATATTCTAATGATAATGACTTTAAAATTTTATGTTTAATTACTGATTATGACAAAACACATTATAAAGTATTTTTTGGATTGTTCGATAACAAGAATCCTAAAAACACTGTAGCATATTACTACGGCTATGAATTGGTTGTAAAAGAGATGGGTAATTGGTTTTTTGACAATGTTTGTGAGAGTGCTAGAATAAGCGAACATTTTTATAGAAGTCAAGGATACTAAATAAAGAGAGGAGTTATCAATTGCATATGAATAAAAGATGGAACTTAATAATTTTTACATTTATATTTATACTCAGTTGCATATTCTCTTGGTCTTATTGTTCGTTATCTTATGCTGAGTATGTAAAAGATGACGAACCTGATGAACCTAAAATATTTGAAAGAAATGACGATACTATAAAAATGGCGCTTCGCTATTTTGTGTGGGTAAACACACTAATTAGTTAATTAATTCCGCTAAATTTTCATTTATTACTGGAAAAATTGTATGTTAACTTTCCAGCCAAAAGATATATCATAGCAATAAAGT
>JAAYPF010000137.1 GCA_012519925.1 Clostridiaceae bacterium | reverse complement strand
TTTTGCCGCTGTCAGAATGTATTTGCTGGGTATTACTAATGATTTTACAAACAGTGATTGGAAAACAACAGGAGATGTAAATGGAGATAAAAACGTAAATGCACTTGACTTTGCTTATATGAGAAGCTGACTTTTGGGATTAATCAATAAGTTTCCTGTAGAACTATAAATCTAAAAATTGAGTTTTGTGACTCTTTAAGTTGCATTAGACTGTTCTGAAATTCCTATTTCAAAAATCATAACTTATAGTCCTTGCAAATAAAACAATTTAATGACTTTAGTCACTCACAAATATGACCTTTGGTATATTATTACTAATATTATTTTCCTGCACTTGAATTGTACTTTTGCTCATTGACCTTTATGCCTATATCATGGACAATAGCTGCTAATTCCAATACTTCCTGTTTTGCACTCTCAAGCTGTTCCATTTCACCAATTGTTTTAGCAAAACCATACACTTTCATAAAATGGTTGATTCTTTTGACATCTCCTGCATAGTATTTTATCATTTCAGTAATCCATTCACTTTTTTACTCATCCTTTATTTCCTCCTTCACAAAAATCTACAATAGGTTTTAGAATTTTTTCAGATTGCCTGTTAAAAGTAAATAAAAAAGCTTAGGAACATAAAAGCTCCCTCGCTTTTGCATCTTTCTCTATACAGGTATAATAACTCCTGACAATCATCTTTAATTGTCAGGAATTATTATATCATTATAATTTTTTATGCTATAAACATTGCTATATCGTCATCTACAGTGCCAATTCCAGCTATGCCGAAAGTGTCTACAAGAACTTTCGCTACATTTGGAGATAAAAATCCAGGTAGTGTAGGTCCAAGGTGAATATTCTTAACTCCTAGGTACAACAATGCTAAAAGTACAATAACAGCTTTTTGCTCATACCAAGCTATGTTATATGCAATAGGAAGTTCATTTATATCATTTAAGTTAAATACTTCTTTAAGCTTTAACGCAATAACTGCAAGAGAGTATGAATCATTACATTGTCCAGCATCTAGCACTCTAGGAATGCCTCCTATATCGCCTAAAGGAAGTTTGTTATATCTATATTTTGCACATCCTGCTGTAAGAATAACAGTATCCTTTGGAAGCTTTTGTGCAAACTCTGTGTAGTAGTCTCTTGATTTCATTCTTCCATCACATCCGGCCATAACAAAGAACTTCTTAATTGCACCGGATTTAACTGCATCAACTACTTTGTCCGCTAGTGCAATAACCTGTGAGTGTGCAAAACCGCCTACAATATTTCCTGTTTCGATTTCTGTTGGAGCATTACTTTTCTTGGCCATTTCAATAACAGCTGAAAAATCCTTTTTACCCTTTTCATCAGCTTCAATATGTGTACATCCCGGATAACCCGATGCCCCGGTAGTAAATATTCTATTTCTTATTTCGTCACTCTTTGGTGGTACAATACAGTTTGTTGTAAATAAAATTGGTCCATTAAATGTTGCGAACTCCTCAACCTGTTTCCACCATGCGTTTCCGTAATTGCCAACAAAATTATCATACTTTTTAAAGAAAGGATAGTAATGTGCAGGAAGCATTTCGCTATGAGTATACACATCAACGCCTGTTCCTTTTGTTTGTTCAAGGAGCTGCTCAAGATCGGTAAGATCGTGTCCGGAAATCAAGATACCAGGGTTTTTGCCGACACCAATATTTACATTTGTAATTTCAGGATTTCCATACTTTGACGTATTTGCTTCATCAAGAAGAGCCATAGCAGAAACACCAAATTGACCTGTTTTCATTGTTAGTGCTACCAAATCGTCGGCTGTCAAAGTATTATCCAAAGTAGCTGCCAACGCTTCGTATATAAAGCTATATATTTCAACATTTTCTTTCCCTAAATTAAGTGCATGATGAGTATATGCAGCCATACCTTTTAAACCATATGTTATTAACTCTCTTAACGAACGTATATCTTCATTTTCCGTAGCAAGCACACCAACTTTAGACGCTTTTTCAAGCATGGATGCTCTGTCGGTCACTTCAAAATTTGCTGCATCTCCAAATTGAACACCAGATACTTTCTTTTTCAAATCGTTTCTAATACCAATTAACTTATTAACCTGTTTTTCTATTGCAGCCTCATCAAAATTTGCATTTGTAATTGTTATAAATAAACTCTTTAAAATTTCATGATTTACATTTCCGAGAGTATTCACATCTAATTTTCCCTTAACAATCACTTCAGAAATTCCCTTTGTTGCATAAATCAATAAATCCTGTAGCTTTGCAACTTCTTCATTTTTACCACAAACACCTCTGATTTCGCAACCTGTACCCTTTGCACATTCTTGACATTGATAACAAAACATACTCATAATAACTGACCCTCCTAAAATTTAATTTTTTGGTGCCGGAGCTTTAACAACAATCAATTCAAGCACTTTATCATGACTGTTTTTCACATTCATTTTTGTATTAAAAGGTATTTTAAGTATTGAACCTTCTTCATACTGATGTACCTCTTGCTCATCTAACCCAATTGACAATATACCCCTTAATACAGTCATGTAAACAGTTGAATTTGAATAGTGCTCCGGTAATCCTTCATCTTTATTGAAAATCATGTGGATGTAATGTAAATTTTCATCCATAATAGTTTTTTCTACAGTTTTCTTATCGCCTAAAGTCATATTAAATACTTGTTCAACCATGCTTTCACTCCTCCTCAGTGTCGATGTATTTAGTATAGTATAATTTAACAACACAATCCGTTGTATATACAACATATTTCGATTTTTTTCATAAATATCTTTAATATTATCGGCATAACTGGAATATTTTTGTATACTTTTTAAACAATTCATAAAATTGTTGCACGGATAGAATCGGGGGAGGATGTTTTTTTATTTGGCTATGAATTGATTAATAATGTCATCAATATTGACCAAACGCTTATTGACAGGAGTTTGGAGAGTGAGTATTGAAAAACTAGAAAATTGCTGTTTTGTGGAGCTGAAATGGGGGTTGTGCCTGTTGTTTTAGTGTCAAACAACTCAATTGCACGACCTTCGCAAAGAATCTGTAAGCCGAAAGCTTGATAATTTTCGCCGCGTCTATGTGACATCGTGTCACAAGACGCTAAAAATGCCATCCGTGGCATTTTTGCTTCAAATCATCAAGCTTTCGGCAACAGATTCTAATGCTCAGGTCAAGCAATTCCGTCATTTTAAGTCTTTCATTATCCACTCTTGTGAAAAGAATTTCATTAGAAACAAAATAGACTATTAATGAAATTCCAATAACAATAAATATGCTAAAAATAAGTGTTCTTTTTTGCCTGCTATCTTCCCAAAAGCTTAGCTTGAGATGGCTTAAGCCCATAATCTTTCAAGTCATATATCCAAAGTTCCTTATTGCCATGCTTAAAATCGTAATTATAATTTATCATGAACCTTTCCAGCCTAGAATCCTCTTGAATTGTATAGTCTTTTCCAACAGTTAAAACTATATCACCAGTTATCGTATCAACTTGAGTTTTGCAGCTAAATTAACAAAAAACCAGCTGGACACCTTCAATATAGGGGATTAGCTGGTTTTGTGTTTTGAATAAAATGTGTAGAATAACAGACTATTTCTTGACATCACCTAAAATTTTTTTGATTTCGGCAAGTTGAAGTCTTTTTTTAGTGAAATCAATACCAAATGCGGCTCCGA
>JAAYPF010000136.1 GCA_012519925.1 Clostridiaceae bacterium | reverse complement strand
CAGATGTCTAAAGTATGTCATCAATTAATTGAAATTATTTATATCGCTATTGTCTCGACTTTGGCAGGAGCAGATGGTTGGGTAGAGATAGAAGAGTTTGCTAATGAAAAGAAAGAATAGTTTAAAAAGCGTTTGTCACTTCCTTATGGAATACCTTCTCACGATACTTTTGAAAGGGCTTTTTTAAAAAATCTTAAAATTAGATTTAGTGTAAAATATATTTTCATGCGTTTACCGTGTATAGATAAATTTAAGATATTGTAATATTTGCTTTATAGGTATATAATTATAACGTTGTCTATTACTCATATTGAGGTAAAGTTAATCTGTAATTATAGACAAAATCCTTTACTTTAATTATTCTGCAATATGGAGGTGTAACGGTATGGATAGTGATCCTGGTGGTAGTAGGGATATTTATGGGTTTATTTGTCATACCAGTTACATTATATTTGTAATAGTATGACGTATAAAACCCTCAAACCAAAAATAGAAATGAGGGTTGATTATGATTGAAATTTATAAGACAGTAAATAATGAAATTGTTCGAACAGATAACTATGCTGAAGGTGTTTGGGTTAATCTTGTGAATCCAAATGAAAATGAGATTATCAGTGTTAGTAAGCAATTGAATGTTGAAATCGATTATTTAAAGGCTGCGCTAGATGAAGAGGAGAGAGCACGAATTGAGAGTGACAATGGTCAGACACTCATAATTGTAGATATTCCCATTGTAGAAATGGAAGGTAAAATGAATATATATACAACCATTCCATTGGCAATTATCATATTAAGGCATTCTATTATAACTGTTTGTCTTAAGGAAGATACTTTATTAGGTGATTTTATTAATAATAAAGTCAAGGCTTTTTTTACTCAGTACAAAGCGAGGTTTGTTTTGCAAATTCTCTACAGGAATTCTACCAGATACCTACAGTATTTAAAGCACATTGACAGAACTAGCAGCAGAATAGAGCAAGATTTACACAAGTCTATGAAAAACAAAGAGCTAATACAAATGCTGAAGCTTGAGAAAAGTCTTGTTTATTTTTCTACAGCACTAAGATCAAACGAAGTTGTTCTTGAAAAACTTTTAAAACATGAGCATATTAAGAACTACCCGGAAGACACTGAATTGCTTGAAGATGTTATTATCGAAAACAAGCAGGCGATTGAAATGGCTAATATCTATAGTAATATTTTATCAGGAACAATGGATGCGTTTGCTTCTGTCATATCGAACAACCTTAACATAGTAATGAAGTTTTTAACATCAATTACTATAGTTATGGCAATACCTACAATGGTGTCGGGATTTTTTGGTATGAATGTAGATTTGCCTTTGACGGGTCCTAATTCATTTTGGTTGATATTCATGGTAACGGTATTTTTATGTGCTATTGCAGGTCTTGTTTTGTATAGAAAGAAGATGTTTTAATAATTATAAACTAAGCCTCGTAGAAAACACTGCGGGGTTTAGTTCATGAAATGACAAAGTACTTCTTATCGTTCGCAAAGATTTCCTAAACTATCATAAAAACATTCATCAGGTTTTCTTAAAAAGCCTTGACTATCATAAAATTCTTCATCAAATCGCCTCAAAATCCCTTGATAATCAAAATAGTCTTCTCCTGAATCACGGATTATACCTTCACCATCAAAATAGCTCTCACCAGGCATCCTCAAGCAACCTTTACCATCATAAAAATTTTCTTTTAAGGAGTACAAGTATTCATCACTCTTTCGATGTACATTTTAATACTTCTAATTATTATAACATAAAAAAATATATAATAAAAATTAACTTTTTGTAGTTAAGTTTTAGTCTTCGTCGGAGTCTTCTGATAGGGAAGTTAAAAATTCACCTAACTTTTTTAAATACTCGTCAGTCAATTTTGGATAGCTTTCTATATGGTCTACATCTTTTGTTTCCCAAAGCTTGACGTTATTTCCTCCGGCATTAAGCAGTTCATAGCTATTTTCTACAGGAATCATGGTATCATCCTTGCTGTGAATCAAAAACACAGGTCTTGGAGCTATATCTTTTATTACAGCTCTAGGGCTAAATTCCTTAGGGTTTATACCCTCCAATATTTTCATAGACAAATAGGTTGTCTGATTAAAAGGGAAGGATGGAAGGTTGCTCCAGACACTTAAGTTTGCATCTAGGTATTCCTCTAAATCGGAAAAAGGACTATCGGCAATTACAGCATCAACATCTTCACTTTCGGAAGCCGCTACAATACTGGTAGAAGCACCCATCGAGAATCCTAAAAGTACTATTTGCTTAGAACCTAACTTCTTCGCATGCTTTATAGCACCTAAAAGATCATCTTTCTCATAGATACCTACAGTAGTTACTTTTCCTTCCGACTCACCGCTGTTTCTAAAATCAAAGGTCAACACGTTGTAACCTTGGTTTAAAAGGTATTTAATTAGTGGAAAAGAATTCTCACCGTGGGGGAGTCTGTTTTGACGATAACCATGAGCAATAATTACAGTCTTGTTGCTGCCTTTTACTTCAAAGAACCATCCCTTTAGAGTTATTTGGTCCTTTATGTCTTTAAAAGAAATATTTCTATATTCAGGAACAATATTAGATGAAAATACCGGTAAGGCCCTTCTCTTTGGATGAGTTAACATCCATCCTGTATATGTAGATACTCCAATTAAGGCTATAGAAGCCAATAGTACAAGTATAATTAAAGCCATAATAATTTTCCTAACTCTGTGTGTTTTTCTTTGCGCATAGGACACTCCGCTAATTCTCATTTTTTTGCCTCCTGTAAAGAGTTTTGAAAATAATAGTTAACTATATATTCATTTACTTTATTATATTTTTTATTGAGTATAAAGTAAAGTACAAGTACCTAAAAATGTGAAATTTTAGCATACACTCCTCATAAAGGTCTAGATGGTTGACCATTTTAAGTTGTTTCTGTACAATTGATGTAAAGGAGGGGAGAGTAATAAACATTTCACAGTTTATGAATACCGACGTTTTTAGTTGGGTGATTTTGCCCTTACTTATTTTTGTGTCCCGTATTATTGATGTATCAATAGGCACAATACGTATAATACTAGTTTCGAGGGGCAAAAAATATATAGCACCTTTGCTTGGTTTTTTTGAAGTGCTAATATGGATTGTGGCTATCAGCCAGATAATGCAGCATTTAGATAATATTGCTTGCTACTTTGCCTATGCAGGTGGGTTTGCAACGGGTACATTTGTAGGTATGATACTTGAAGAAAAACTGGCAATAGGAATGCTAGTTGTAAGAGTAATATTGGTTAAGGACGAATGTCATTTAAGAGAGAGGCTCCGTAATGCAGGATTTGGAGTCACTTTAGTTGATGCCCATGGAGCAAACGGAGATGTAAATATAATATATACAATCATTAAGAGAAAAGAGCTTGATGAGGTTATAGAGATAGTTACAAACTGTAATTCCAAAGCCTTTTATTCGGTTGAGGACGCAAGGACAGTTAATCTAGGCGTATTTAGAAATAAGAAATATTCTGACCACAATAAATTTAGGCTGAACTTGTTTAATAATAGTAGTATGTTCAGACGAAATAGTAAACGACCATAAAAACAAACTAGAATTGAATATAGGAATGAAGGTGAGCTAAATTGGAAAACGGAATACTTCCAAAAGCTTGGGAGAGTCTTTTAAACTCTTCAACATTTTTGCCAGTAATAGTGAAGACTATTGAGAGAATTCACGATAAGACTTGGTCTATGGAACCAAACCGTCATGAGTATTATGAAATGGTTTACATTAAAAGAGGAAATGCTGTCTTTGAAATATCCGGATATCCGGCGGAGATAGGTCCTAATGACATTATAATCATCAAACCCAACCAATTTCACAAGTTTACTGTGAAGTCAGAAACAGACTGTGAATTTATTGTTTTGAACTTCAAGTTTGTAAGCAAGTTTGATATGCAGTTTTCAGGGGTATCCTTAGAGTTTTTTTTAGACTTTGTCAGTGGAAAAGAATCTGGGGCGTTTATAAAACTCAAAGTAAGCCAAAAGAATGAAATAATCATTCTTCTAAATAGGATACTAAAGGAAAAGGAAAATCCTGATATAGGAAGTGAGTTGCTCAATTATCTGCTGGTAATGGAGTTGTTTGTATTAATATCTAGGGCTCTAAAGATGGAGTGGGAAAACAGTATAAAAAATAAGAGCTCCAAACTCAAAGAATTGATACAGGTTTCGGTTAGCTACATAAACAATAACTATGAAAGGGATATTTCTCTAAAAGATATAGCCCAATATGTTTTCTTAAGTACCAGCTACTTTACTCGTGCCTTTAAAGATGAAATGGGTGTAAGTCCAATCAATTATCTTCTAAAGACCCGAATAGAAAGAGCAAAGGAGTTATTAAAGGACACCGACTTAAAGATCAGTGATATTGCTCTAAATGTGGGATTTTCAAACCAGCAGAGGTTCAATGATATTTTTAAAAAGCATGCCAAAATGACTCCGTTGCAGTATAGAAAAGATAATACGCTTTTGTCAAAAAACATTAAGAAAACTTAACAAAGAAAGATTAATACAGGTAGAATATCAATCTTTCTTTGTTTTATAATTGTAGTTAGAAATTTTAAAAAGTACAGTATAAAATTTGAAAAATTAAAATAGCTTATATGAGGGGTGTATATAATGGGTAAATTTAGTATTGCAGTTTTGCCGGGAGATGGAATAGGACCAGAAGTTGTTAAAGAGGCTATTGCTGTTTTAAATACAGTGGGAACGAAATTTAACCACGAGTTTGAACTAAAAGAAGGTGCACTCGGAGGCTGTGCGATAGATGAGTATGGTGAGCCTCTTCCTATGAAAACTCTAGAATTGTGTAAGAGCTGTGATGCAGTACTTTTAGGAGCCGTGGGCGGATTCAAGTGGGATAATCTTCCTGGGGACAAGAGACCAGAAGCAGGTCTGCTTGGTATACGTGGAGGGCTTGGCTTGTACGCAAATCTCAGGCCAGCAGTAATCTATTCCGCGTTGAAAGGTGCTTCGCCGTTGAGACCTGATATAGTTCAAGATGGAATAGATATTATGGTTGTACGCGAACTAACTGGAGGCATGTATTTCGGTGAGAAGGGAAGAGTAGATGCAGGGGAAATGGGTCAAGCTGCATTTGACACGGAAAAATACAGTGTTTTCGAAGTTGAGAGGATAACAAGACTTGCTTTTGAAGCTGCTATGAAAAGGAACAAAAAAGTTATGTCTGTAGATAAAGCTAATATTCTTGAAAGCTCAAGATTATGGCGTGAAGTTGTTCAAAAGGTGGCTAAGGACTACCCAGAGGTTGAGTTAAGCCATATGTATGTGGATAATGCTGCAATGCAGCTAGTGCGAAATCCAAAGCAGTTTGATGTTATAGTTACATCAAATATGTTTGGAGATATTTTATCTGATGAAGCTTCAATGATAACCGGTTCTATAGGAATGCTTCCATCTGCAAGTCTTGGAGAGGGAACTTTAGGTCTATACGAACCCATACATGGCTCAGCACCTGATATAGCAGGTCAAGATAAAGCAAACCCTATAGCTACAATTCTTTCTATAGGTATGATGATGAAATACTCCTTTGGACTAGAGAAAGAAAGCAAGGCAATTGAAAAAGCCGTTGAAAATGTCCTTAATGCAGGCTACAGGACAGCTGACATAGCATCTGAAGGTACAAAAGTTATCGGTACAAAAGAGATGGGTAGACTGATAAAAGAACAAATAGAAAAACTCTAATAAAACAAAAAAATCACATAAAACCAAAGCTACGGGACATCGAGCCTAGTAGCTTTTTCCTTTGCTCAAAAGAGGTGGAAACTGTTGCTATATTGATTCAGCTAATTATCCTGAGTAATAAAAAAGGGAGCTAATGCCCCCAAAAATTAATAACTAGTGTATTTTCCAATAAGCTTGCCTATAATTACTATTTCATCCTTATTAAAGACTTCCTTCCCTATAAGGTCGCTATCTGCCTTTAATACAATGCTGTTTGCATTCTCATGCTTGCTATAAAACCTTAAAAGTACATGGTTGTCATACAGTACCATAACAATATCCCCGTCATTAAGTTTATTCTCAGTGTCTCTGTCTATAATTAGACTGTCTTCATACTTGATTCCGCTTTGCATAAGACTATTATCTGGACAATTAATTAAGAAACAATTATCAGGTAAATTGTCCGACTCGAATAAAGTAGAAGGGAATGGATAATATTTTATTATGTTGTATACATTGAAAAGATCGGAAACGTTGCGGGAGGTAATTTTCTTTATTTTAGGCAAATAGGCGGGCTCCATGTATTGAGAGTTGTCAGTAACAAGTTGTATAGACCTTGCCATACCGACCTCTCTTTTAATTACACCCTTTTGTTCAAGGCGATTTAGTATTCCCTGAACTGCACCGGGAGTTTTTTCGCCAACCATTTCACCTATTTCTCTTACAGTAGGAGGAATACCTCTAGTTTTGATAAAAGTTTCAATTACAGAATATACCTTTTTCTGTTTTGATGTTAGAAGATTAAAATCCACAGTCACTTTGACCATCCTTTATCATTATAATGTATTTTTATGTAAAATTTAATTTACATAAAGTATTATTATAGAGTTTATCAAATATAAAACAACTTGGCAACCTAAATAATTAGCAGGGTTGTAACAAAATAACATAAATTGATAAACAAATGTTAATGAAATTGTCGACAAATATAAAAAAATATTTATTTTTTCGCATTTAATCTAATGTAGGTCATTTAAAAAATAGCCTACACAATATTTAGCTCCTAAACCTGAACTAACAAAATGTATTTTAAACATCAGCCGACTAGATTTTAGGAGCAATCTAATACGAAAAATTACCATTATACTATATATCGAATTTGGCAATATTATTTATAAGGGCATTTCAAAAAAATAATCTATACAACATTTAGGTAAAAAGTCTAAGGTGTTTAAAAAAATTATTAATCAATATACAGTTATAACCTAATAAATTCAGATTTTTTGAAACACCCGTTGATCAGTTGTTTTTTGTAATCACCTAATATGAAAATTAAAAAGCGTGCAAATGGTGAAGTGTTATTTTACTATGCAAAAAAGTCTTAATACTTAAAATAAAAGAGGTTGATGGGATGTTTAAGCTTTTAAAGAATGCTACATGCTATGCACCTGAATTTTTAGGAAATAAAGATGTGTTACTTGCCTTCAACAAAATATACAAGATTGCTGACAATATAGCAGAAGATAATTTATTCGATGTAGAAATCATTGATTGTACAAACAAAATAATCTGCCCCGGTTTTATAGATCAACATCTTCATATTATTGGGGGAGGCGGTGAGGAAGGCTTTGAAAGCAGAATACCAGAAATCAAGCTCAGTGATATTTTACTGGCAGGAATAACAACAGTTGTAGGTGTATTGGGTTTTGACAGCATTACGAGAAACGTTGAAGGACTTTTAGCAAAAGCCCGAAGTCTAGAGGCAGAAGGATTAAACACATATATATATACAGGAAGCTATGAAGTTCCCACAGCGACCGTCACTGGCAAAGCTGTAAAGGATATTACACTTATAGATAAAATTATTGGAATTGGTGAAATAGCTATATCTGATCACAGATCAACCCACCCTACTCTAGATATGTTAAGAGAAGTTGCATATGAAGCAAGGATAGGTGGGCTTTTAAGTAAGAAAGCAGGTATTGTACACATACATGTGGGAGACGGGAAGAGCGGTTTAAAGCCATTGACTGAGCTTATAGAGAATTCCGATTTCCCAGTAGATATGTTTATTCCAACCCATCTTAACAGAAACAAAAAATTATTCCATCAAGCCATACAGTTCGCAAATAATGGAGGAAATATTGATTTGACTGCTGGACAAAGTAGTGAAACGGGTTATTCAGTCCCTGATGCAATGGAGTTGCTTTTTAAGGAAAGGGTATCTGTTGATAGGGTTACGGTATCATCGGATGGGAATGGAAGTATTCCGCCAAAGGGTATAGGTAAGGCATTGCAGCTGTTTGAGGATATAAGGTTGTGTATTTTAGATAGGAACCTTGATATAACTTCAGTTCTCAAATCAGTTACTGAAAATGTGGCAAAGAGGATTAAGCTATTTCCTCAAAAGGGAAAATTAGCTGAAGGCAGCGATGGAGATATTGTGGTTATAAATATGGAGGATTTTAGAATAAATAGTGTTTTAATAGGTGGGGAGAAATTCATAGATAATGGCAATGTTGTGAGAAAGGGGTTTTATGAAGATTTTTAGTTTGTGGAAATAAATAATGAATATGAGTTTGGGAAAATGTAAATACTTATAATTAGCTAAATGTAAATTTATATTACAATTGGTTATCAGTTTGATCTCTTAAAAAAGGATGATTATATGGACAGAATTAATATTCGGGCAAAGACTGCAAAAGGTACAGGTCTTTTAGTTGTACTAGGTTATATATGTGCAATAGTGTCACTTTTTGCATATCCCTTTATTTTCGGAGTAGTGGGCGTAATTATGGGTATTCTTTCAACAAAGAATGGCAGTAGAGCAGGACTATTCGTAATTATATCAAGTATAATACTAATGGGTATTGGATTGATTTTTAGCGGAGTAATAATGAATTACACCCGGCACTATTTCGGAATATAGTATTTGTCAAAGGCAGGGATAGGAATAATCCTTGCTTTTTTATTCCACCTCTTTCGAACGAAGTGAAAGAGGCAAAAACGTAGGGGCTCGATGCCCCGGAGTTTTTATTCAGTGTCATATCTGTTTGGAGGGCAGCTATGGAAGAGAAAGTTACAGGAAATTTGATAATTATAGGTGGAGCTGAAGACAAGGAAGGGAAAAAGACCATTTTAAAACATGTTGCCGATATTGTACAACAGCAGCAAGGTAGCCTTGTTGTTTTGACTACTGCAACAGAAAAACCTGAAGAGGTTGGAAATAATTACAGAATGGTTTTTGAGTCTTTGGGGCTTAATAATATACAAGTGTTGAATATTAATACTAGGGACGAAGCAAATGATGAAAGAAATACAGATGTAATAAGAACTTGCAGCGGTGTTTTCTTTACAGGAGGAGACCAACTTAGAATAACAAGTATTTTAGGTGGAACAAAGACTAATATGGCCTTGCAGGAAGTGTATTCTCAGGGAGTGGTGATTGTTGGGACAAGTGCAGGGGCTTCAGTTATGAGCAATACAATGATAGTGGAAGGAGATAATAACAAGCCTGCAAGGAAGTGTACATTAAAAATGGCACCTGGACTTGGTTTGTTGAAGGAAGCTATCATTGATCAGCATTTCGATCAGAGAGGCAGAATTGGGAGACTTTTATGTGGTGTGGCAGAGAACCCTTTTATGTTGGGTATAGGCATTGATGAAGATACTGCAATAAGAGTTTATCCTGATGCTCATTTTGAAGTTATTGGTTCAAATGCAGTTACAGTTGTTGATGGGAACACGATAAAGAGTTCAAATGTTTCTGAACTAAAACCCGATGAACTCCTTGCCATAACAAATGTTACCATCCATGTATTACCGCATGGATATGGATTTAACATGCTAGACAGGGAAGTTTTCAGATTAAACAATTAGTTGAAATTATTCATGCACATATTGTCTAGGAGGAAGAGAAGTGCAAATTTTAAATATACAGAGCTTTAGCGGCAGAAATGTTTATAGTCATAAACCTGTAATTAAACTATTGATTGATATTGGTGAATTGTATAAAAAGCCTACAAAGGATATTAACGGCTTTAATGAAGAAGTACTTAAATATTTTCCGGGACTAATTAACCACTACTGCTCAACAGGGTATAAGGGTGGATTTGTGGATAGATTGAATGAGGGAACTTATATTGGACATGTGGCAGAACACATGATACTAGAGCTTCAAAATATGCTTGGATATGAAGTTAATTATGGCAAGACAAGAGTTGTTGAAGAACCTTCGTTATATTATGTTGTCTATGAATATAAAAGTGAGAAATGTGGTATAGAATGTGCAAGGGCAGTGTTTGAAGTTATTTCTGCTATTATAAATAATAAAACATTTAACTTTCCTCAAATTATGGAGAATCTAAGGGATGTAGCCGTCGAGGATGACTTAGGGTCAAGCACGAACGCCATTTATACCGAAGCACAAAAACGGGGTATTCCTGTTACACGCATAGGCTGCGGAAGCATGATACAGCTTGGATATGGGAAAAATTTGAGGATGATACAAGCTTCACTTACCGATTCACCTAGCTGTATAGCGGTAGATACTGTAAGTAACAAGAACTTGACTAAAAAGATTCTGAGAGACTATAGGATTCCCGTTCCTGAGGGTGATGTTTCATATAGCGAAGAGGGAGCGGTTTATATTGCCCAAAAAATAGGTTTTCCCGTTGTGGTTAAACCTTTAGATGGTAATCAAGGGAAGGGTGTTACCGTCAATGTTAAAGATGAACAGGAAGTACGGGCAGCATTTGTGGAAGCTATAAAGTTTTCAAAGGCTGTTTTGATAGAGAAAAATATTACTGGCAAAGACTACAGGTTGCTTGTAATAGGCGATAAATTATCTGCCGCTGCCGAAAGGCGTGCTCCTAATGTTGTTGGAGATGGTATTCATACTGTTGCTGAATTGGTTGAAATAGAAAACTCAAATCATCTGAGGGGTTCAGATCACGAAAAACCCCTTACGAAAATTAAACTTGATGATTTGTCTAAGAAAGTGTTATCTAGTCAAGGCTATGATGAGCATTATGTTGCACAGCCTAATGAAGTTGTTTACCTTAGGTATAATAGTAATATCAGCACTGGTGGAACGGCAAGAGACTGTACCGATGAAGTGCATCCATATAATGAGGAAATTGCAGTAAGTGCTGCAAAAGTTCTTGGATTGGATATTGCCGGGGTTGATGTGTGCTGTGAGGATATATCCCAACCAATATGCAATCAAGATGGGGCTATAATTGAAGTTAATGCTGCCCCTGGCCTAAGGATGCACATTTATCCTACCCTTGGACAGCCAAGAAATGTAGCATCGGATATTCTAGATATGATGTTTTTCTCAAAGGAAGCATATGATATTCCTATAGTATCAGTAACAGGTACCAATGGGAAAACTACAACAACAAGACTTATAGCACACACCTTAGGGCTTTATGGAAAAACAGTAGGTATGACAACAACAAACGGGATTTATATAGGTGAGCAATGCTTGTTAAGAGGTGACAATACGGGGTTTACCAGTGCAAGAATGGTACTTTCAAACAAGGGAATAGATGCTGCTGTTCTAGAAACAGCAAGAGGGGGCATTGTTAAAAAAGGTCTAGGATATGATCTGGCTGATATTGGAGTTGTAACTAATTTAAGCGAAGATCATCTAGGAATAGACGGAATAAATACTCTCGAAGAGCTTGCGTTTGTGAAATCCCTTGTGATTGAAGCAATTAAGCCTGACGGGTACGCTGTTATAAACGCCGATGACAGGTTTGCAAAGTACTTTATGGATAGGGAAAAAAGTGAAATGATACTTTTTTCCAAAGATAAACAAAATCCTATAATACAAGACCATATTAACCAAGGAAAAAGAGCAGTACTTTTAGAGGGTGAAGATATTTTTATAGTTAGAAAGGGAGTGAAAATACAGCTTGCGAATGTGAAGGACATTCCTATAACCTTTGAGGGTATGCTTGAGTGTAATATTGAAAATTCTCTCGCCGGGGTCTGTGCACTTTTTGGATTGGATGTGCCCTTTGAAACTATAAAATCGGGTTTGATAACTTTCATGCCAGACACCAGCTTAAATCCGGGAAGATTTAATGTGTTTGATATGGGAGAATTTAAGGTTATGTTGGATTACGGGCATAATCCAGCAGGGTTTGAAGAGGTAATTAAATTTGTTAAGAAGCTCAATGCCAAGAGATATATAGGAATTATTGGTATGCCTGGAGATAGACAAGATTCGAGTATAAATAGTGCAGCTAAAATTTGTGCTGAAGCGTTTGACCGGTTGTATATTAAGGAAGATGCTGATCTACGGGGAAGGGGATCCGGAGAAGTAGCCGGAATATTTTATGACGCAATAATAAAGTGTGTAGTACCAAAGGAAAATGTTGAAGTTATTTACTCTGAGGGGAAGGCTCTCGAAAAGGCTATACTTGATGCTCAACCGGGAGATTTTATTGTAATGTTCTATGAAGACTTTGAAGCTTCGTTAAAAATTGTAAAAGAACTCAGAGAAGAAATTCAAGGCAGCTCAGAAAGATCAGAGGAAATGGTTCGGAACGTAGGCTGAAGAAGGAAAAAACCATTATTAATAAAAGCTGAAGGTCAATAAAAATTGCCGGCTTTTATTAATAATGGAGAAGATTATATACATAGTTACATAGTATTCGGAATAAATTTGTAATAAAAAGGCTTAAACGGTAATTTTAAAAAACAATATTGACAACTTTTTTCGTGAATGCTATTATTAAACCAACTTTTAGTAAGTAGTTTGTTAAAATTATTAATAATTTGATCAAGAAAGGGAGAGAACTATGAAAAAACTGATTGCATTAAGTATGGCTTTTGTCCTTGCTTTATCTCTAGGTGCTTGCGGTGGAACAGGTAATAACCAAAATCAACCGACTAGTACACCTAGTGGATCAACTAGCGCTCCTGATGAATCAAACAGTACTGTTAGTGGAGGAGATGTGACAATTGGTGTTAGCATGCCGACTAAAAGCTTGCAGCGTTGGAACCAAGATGGTGGAAATATGAAGGATAAACTTGAGAAAGCTGGGTATAAGGTTAACCTTGAATACGCAGGAGACAACGATATACCAACTCAGGTAAACCAAATCGAAAACATGATTTCTAAAGGTTGCAAAGTACTTGTAATTGCAGCTATCGATGGAAGTTCTCTAACAGAAGTTCTCAAACAGGCTAAAGAACAAAATATTTCAGTTATTGCTTATGATAGACTTATTATGAATAGTGACGCGGTTTCCTACTACGCAACTTTTGACAACTTCAAGGTTGGCGTAATGCAGGGAGAGTTTATTGAAGAAAAATTAGATCTTAAAAATAATAAAGGTCCTTTCAATATTGAAATATTTGCTGGTGACCCAGCGGATAACAACGCGAAGTTCTTCTATGACGGAGCTATGAGTGTTCTAAATCCATATATCGAAAGTGGTGTTTTAGTTGTTCCTTCAAAGCAAACATCTCAGGCACAGGTTTCTACAGCTGATTGGAAGACAGAAAATGCTCAGGCTCGTATGGAAAACCTTATAACTTCTAATGGTTATAGTCCTAAGGGTAAAAAATTGGATGCAGTATGCTGTTCCAATGACTCCACTGCAATGGGTGTAACTAATGCACTTGTATCTGCGGGATATACCAAGGAAGATATGCCGATCATCACTGGTCAAGACTGCGATAAGCCAAATGTTAAGAATATGTTAAAGGGTCTACAGAGTATGTCTGTATTCAAAGATACTCGTACTTTAGCAGATAAGGTTGTAGGAATGGTTGATGCTATTGTTAAGGGCAGCGAACCAGATGATATAAATGACAGAGATACTTATAACAATGGAGTTAAAAATGTTCCTTCCTACCTCTGTGCACCTGTAGCGGGAACAGCTGAAAACTATAAAGAATTATTAATTGAAAGTGGTTACTATACCGAAGAAGATATTCAGTAAAATAAATTGAACTTAGCACCCTTCGGGCGAACTTTCAAAATGCAAATTCCTATACTATTAAATTACTAAAAATTGGCGGGCGGCTATAACCGCCTGCCAATTTTTATAAGTCTCTTTCGAATGGATTTAAGGAGACCAAGGCGGAAGGATGTTATGTCCCGAAAGTTTACTCAGACGACCTGTCGACTTTTAATAGCACGGACATGCGTTCGGAGAAAGTAAAGGGGGATGTTTAGTGGCAAAAATATTGCTAGAGATGAAGAAAATCACCAAGACTTTTCCTGGGGTAAAAGCACTAGACAATGTAAACCTGACGGTAGAAGAGGGCGAGATTCATGCACTAGTTGGAGAGAACGGGGCAGGAAAGTCAACCCTTATGAATGTACTGAGTGGAATCTACCCCTATGGAAGTTATGAGGGGGACATTGTTTATAATGGTGAAATCTGCAATTTTAAAACTATTAAAGACAGTGAACGGTTAGGTATTATTATCATTCACCAGGAGTTGGCGTTAATACCATATCTAAGCATTGGGGAAAACATGTTCCTAGGGAATGAGATTGGAAAAAAGTATTCCATTGATTGGGATAGAACTTATGCAAGAGCCGATGAACTATTACGAACTGTCGGATTGGATGAAAACAGTCACACCTTAATCAAGGACATTGGCGTCGGAAAGCAACAGCTGGTTGAAATTGCAAAAGCACTAGGCAAAAATGTAAAACTACTAATTCTTGACGAACCTACAGCATCTCTCAATGAAAACGATAGCAGAAATCTTTTAAATCTTCTACTTGAATTTAAAAAACAAGGTGTAACTTCAATTTTAATTTCCCATAAGCTCAATGAGGTATCTTATGTAGCTGATAAAATTACCATTATAAGAGATGGAGCAACTATTGAGACTTTGGTAAAAGGTAAGGACAGTATTGATGAAGACCGTATTGTAAAAGGTATGGTAGGTCGTGAAATCACTGATCGCTATCCAAAGAGAGAATCCCATATAGGCGAAGTCACTATGGAAGTTTCGGATTGGACAGTATATCATCCGTTGTACTCAGAGCGAAAGGTATGCGACAAGGTTAACTTTAATGTTAGAAAAGGTGAAGTTGTCGGAATAAGTGGACTTATGGGTTCAGGGAGGACTGAACTTGCAAAGAGTATATTTGGTAAAAGCTATGGAACAAATATTAGCGGGACACTCAAGATCAATGGAAAAGAAGTAAAGCTAAATACTGTTAGGCAGGCTATCAACGCTAAATTAGCTTATGTTACAGAAGATCGAAAAGGTGACGGGCTAATTTTATCAAGCCCTATTTATATTAATAACTCGCTCGCTAAGCTTGATAAAATCAGCACTAATAATGTAATCGATAAAGATAAGGAAATTCTTGTGGCTAAAGAATATAAGGAAAAACTAAACACCAAATGTCCAACTGTAATGCAAAATGTGGAAAATCTATCTGGGGGTAATCAACAGAAGGTACTCCTTGCAAAATGGATGTTTGCAGACCCTGATATCATGATTCTTGATGAGCCGACAAGGGGAATAGATGTAGGAGCAAAATATGAAATTTATCTGATCATTAACAGGTTGGTTGCTGAGGGGAAATCAGTTATACTGATAAGTTCCGAACTGACGGAGATTCTTGGCATGAGTGACCGAATATATGTAATGCATGAGGGTCGAATGATTGCTGAATTGCCTGTAGAAAAGGCTAATCAAGAAGTAATCATGTCATGTATAATGAAAGAAAATAACAAAATGGGGAATGGATATGCAAAGAATTAAGAGTTTTTTAAAAGAAAACACCATGCTTATTGTATTAATATTGGCAACAATCGTTTTTCAAATTCTTATTGTTTTGAATGATAAGGGTTCTCTCTTGAATCCGCATAATGTTTCAAATATTATTGCACAAAACAGCTTTGTAGTAATTCTCGCAACAGGAATGCTGCTTTGTATTCTTACCGGGGGTAATATTGATCTCTCTGTAGGTTCTATTATGGCTCTGTGTGGGGCTGTGACGGGAACGCTTATGATTACTATGAAGGTGAATATGTATGTGGCAATTTTAGTTTGTCTGCTAGTAGGTACGATTATTGGTGCATTGCAAGCATATTGCATTGCCTATGTTGAAATACCACCCTTTATTGTTACCTTGGGAGGTATGCTGATGTGGCGAGGTGTTGCCCAGGTTATTCTTGATGGACAGACAAGATCGCCGTTCCCGGATTCATACCTTAAGTATTTCACAAGTTTTCTTTATAAGACCGATAATAGTGCACGTTTATTGACGGTTACATTATGTATTGCTGCAATAATCTGTATCCTATTTATCTTGTTGGAGATTATGGGAAGAACCAAAAAAATAAAGAAGGGATATTCCGTTGCAAGTATGCCTGCTTTCTTGGCAAGACTCATTGTGATCAGTGCAGCTATCTTGTACTTCTCGTACTTGCTCGGAAACTATAAAGGATATCCGGTTGTTCTGATCCTTATTGCAGTGATAGTAATTGTATATTCATACTTTACTAGCAACACCGTCCCAGGTAGATACCTTTATGCAATGGGTGGAAATGCAAAAGCGACACGACTTTCCGGTGTTAATACTAAGAAGATGTTGTTTTTTGCTTACACCAATATGGGATTTCTGTGTGCGGTTGCAGCTTTAGTTTGTATAGCCAGATTCAACTCTGCTGCACCTAGTCTTGGTACAGGATATGAACTTGATGCTATAGGTGCCTGTTTCATTGGTGGTGCATCTGCTTATGGTGGTGTAGGTACTGTAGGTGGGTCTGTTATTGGAGCTATTTTCATGGGTGTGCTGAATAACGGTATGTCCATTCTCGGAGTGGACGCGAATCGTCAGATGGTTGCTAAAGGATTTGTATTGGTAGCTGCAGTAGCTTTTGATGTAATTTCAAAGAGAAAGGTAACTACAGTGAAAAAGCAGAAACCAAACAAAACACAAGCTACAGCTTAATACATTACTGATTGATTTTGCTTCCGATAAGTTCTAGCATGATGAAACTTTTAAACTAAAAATGGTTTTGTGTTTGTGAATAAATATCAATAAAGCATTATAGGTCGCTACTGTGAAAATAGTCAGCGACCTATAATATTTAGAGGATTATTTTTTTGTAAAATTGATTATAATGAAGTATAATATATAACAATGTTTTATTTATGTGAAAAGAGGTTATGAAAATGGTTGATAAGGAACGTGTTAAAGCAGCGGTAAGAGAAATACTATTTGCAATCGGAGAGAATCCTGATCGTGAGGGACTAATTGAGACACCTGATAGGGTAGCTCGTATGTACGAGGAAATATTCGCTGGGCTCCATCAAGATCCAAAGGAATTGGTGAAGGTATTTCAAGAGGAACATCATGAGGAAATGGTTATGGTAAAGGACATACCGCTTTACTCCGTATGTGAACATCATTTGCTACCCTTTGTGGGAGTGGCACATGTCGTATATATACCCAAAAGAGGCAAAATAATGGGGCTTAGCAAACTTGCAAGGATTGTAGATTTGCTGGCCAAAAAACCTCAACTTCAGGAGAGATTAAGTAGTGAAGTTGCAAATGTTATAATGGATACCATTGATCCTTTGGGTGTTGCTGTAGTTGTTGAAGCAGAACATTTATGTATGACTATGCGCGGCATAAAAAAGCCCGGTTCCAAAACTGTTACTTCTGCACTTAGAGGTATAATTAAAACAGATGCAAGAACTAGGTCTGAAGTTATGTCTTTAATTAACCGCTAATAGAACAAAAGGGTGGGCTTCGCACTAAGTAAATAGTGCAGAGCTCTTTTTTTGCTATAAAAAGAGTATGACACTCCATTCAAACCCATGTAGTATATCGCTTGTAATTAGTGGGTTTTAGAAGGGCTTTGTGAGAAAGATGAGTACTCGCCGTCGTGCAAATGCATATTATTCCAAGAACTAAGCTACAAGCCTAAGAGAATGTACGACTTGCTACGGGTCGAATCAAACTCGCTTCGCTCAGACAGTGATTCGACTTATCCTCCGCTTCGTCTACATTCTCTAAGGCTCTTCGCAATGTTCTTTCCATAATATGCATTTGCACTATTGTAAGTAGTGCTTTTATTTGAGGTTTTTTTAAAAATGCTTTGTGGATTTTGACAACTTATATTTACAAAATGCCCCTGATGAAAAAGCTATAACAATAAAATAGCCCTCCAAAACAACCTAATTAAAGTGTAAGCCTGTTTTAGTGTCAAATGACGCAATTACTTGACCTGAGCATTAGAAGCTGTTGCCGAAAGCTTGATAATTTGAAGCAAAAATGCCACGGATGGCATTTTTAGCGTCTCGCGACACGATGTCGCATAGACGTGTGCGAAAATTATCAAGCTGAGGCTACAGCTTCTATGCGAAGGTCACGTAATGGAGTCGTTTGACACTAAAACAATCGGCACACCCTTAAAACAGGCACTAAAATATACCCCACCATTAGGCTACTTTCTTACAATTTATCAACAGCAGCCGAAATAACAGGTATAACTTGCTTCTTCCGAGATACAACCCCCGGTAAATACACACTATTTTCCCCAATATTCACACTAAAAGCCTTTGCAATAAGCTCCTTTTCTTCACCCACAAATAAAACTTCCGAAGCTTGATTTAGAATGTCGGTCACCAAAAGCATCAACAGATTGTACCCGCTGTCCTTGCAGACATGTTTCATTAACTCAATCAAATCTTCTTTCATTTCGGACAGCTTTTCCCTATCCATTGTACTTACCTGCCCAATACCTATTTTATGTTTTCCAAAGGTATAATCCTTAAAGTCCTGATAAAATATATCCTTAGGAGTCTTTCCTTGAAGCGAGGAACCTTCCTTGAACATAAGATTTGCATACTCATCAATGTTATTAATTCCTGCAATTTCAGCCAACTTCTCTACAGTAATCCTGTCGGTATATGTACTTGTTGGAGATTGAAACTTAATAGTATCCGAAAGTATGGCAGAACACAAAATCCCCGCAATGCTTTTTGATGGCCGAATACCCATTTCAAAGTACATGTTCGCAACAATTGTAGAAGTACTACCTACCGGTTCGTTCTTGATATAAATAGGATTTGCGGTTTGAATATCTCCAAGCCTATGATGGTCAATGATCTCTAAAATCTCTGCTTCTTCTAAGCCGTTCACCGTCTGAGATTTTTCGTTGTGGTCCATCAAAATAACTTTCTTCCTTCTTTGAGAAATAAGATGGTATCTTGATATAAACCCCTTTACCCTATTGCTGTCATCTACAACTGGGTAACTACGGTATCTAGTTTGAAGCATTGTATCCTTTATGTCATCAATAAAATCGTCAATATTGAATGTAATAAGATTTTCACTGGACATTATCGCGCCAACAGGAATACTCTGATTTATTAAACGCGCAGTAGTAAAGGTATCAATTGGCGTAGTCATCAAAACCATATTTTTATTGCAAGCCTCTTCAATAACCTCTTGAGACGGAGTGCCTCCACAAGTGATTATAAGGCAGTTTGCACCGCATTCAATTGATTTGAGTTGTATGTCTATGAGGTTTGCTGTTATTACAATATCTCCTTGTTCAATAAATCCTGATAGGTCCTCGGGATTTGTAGCGGCAACAACTACTTTGCCGGAAGTGTTAAAGGCTTCCTGACAGCCGCAAATCAGCTTTGCATTAAGTGTCTCAACAATATTTCTTAGGGATGTTTTGGTAGATGCAATGGTATTGTTATCGAGAGCATCCATATATTTATTAGTAATGTCCGATAAGGTCACAACACCTAGAAGTCTTTCATAATCATCCACAACGGGAATGGTCTTAATATTGTTTTTCTTCATAAGGTTCCAGGCAGTTTTAATGGATATATCAGCTGATACGGGTATTATCATATCCATACTTAAATCTGATACCTGCGACTTTACAGTATATAAGGGTTCTGGAACTTCTACTTCAAAATGTTTTAATACAAACTCCGTTTCACGGTTGATCTCCCCTAGTCTTCTAGGACTAGCATTAACACCAAGCTTTTTTTTGAGTTCCGAATATGCAACAACCGAACAAATTGAATCGGTATCGGGATTTTTATGCCCTGTGACTAAAACTAACTTATCCATCTTTTCGCCTCTTATCTATATAAATAAAGATTCATACTATTTAACAAGCTAAAAGTATAGCATAAGTTAGATAAAGTTACAACGCCTATGGAAAGTTATTGACGCTCCGTTCGTTGCTAATAAAATCTGTACCTGTATATAATGTATAAATAGATTTATGTTCATAATAATCTAACCCCTTAAAATAATCATACCCTTTCAAAAATCCATAAAAAATGTTATAATTGTAT
>JAAYPF010000135.1 GCA_012519925.1 Clostridiaceae bacterium | reverse complement strand
TAGCGTAGAATTCCGTAGCCTTTCATGACCACAGCCAAACTGGACTATCAAGCACAACAATATTGTAAGTGACTATATATACTTAGTCTTATATTAAAATATATTGAAAAATGGGGAAACTCAAAAAATTAGTAGCTTGACCTAAAAATCAAGATGTGCAACAATAGTCTAATATATAAAAATATAATTATTGGGGGGGTACAATTTAATTATGTACAAAAAATTAAAATGTGGCAGAAAGATAATATCTTTCATGCTATGTGTATTTATGCTACTTACATCTGTGCTGAATGTTATGGCTGCAGAGCCTGACCAATTAACTGATGCAGTGAGTAAAGCAAATTCCTGGCTTGCTGAGGTTCAAGACGGGGATGGGAAATGGAATGCTGATTTTTATACTGACAGTATGTTCTATACCTCTGAAATCAGCAGATATTTTAAACAGGAGAATATATTAAATGATGCTGTAAGAAAAGCAGAAGCTTATTTAAGAACTCTTAATGAAGAAAGAAAGAATAACTATTTTGCTGCATTACTTGCAGGAGCCTTGGAAGAAGAATATGGCAAGGAAATTATAGGTTCCTTGTTAGTGGCTCAAAAGCCGGATGGTGGTTGGGGTATAACAGACTATTACGAAAGTGATGTACCTGATACCATTAAGGTCTTAGAAACTCTCATAGAGCAAAATTCAGATATTAGCTGCATAAAGCTTGGAATTGACTACTTGCTGCACAAGCAAAACTCTGATGGAAGCTGGTCAGTTGTTGAGGGTAGCGATGGAAGTATTGCTTTAACTGCTGAGGTGGCAATTTTATTAAATCAGTTCAGCACAGTTACAGGACTTACTTCTTCAAGTCTTGAGGCTGCTATGTTAAAAGTGGGTGGATATTTAGAATCAAAGCTGGGTGCTGATGGTACTTGGGGAACTGATGAGAATTCTATTGAGGATACTCTTTTGGCTTACAGAGCAGTATTGCTTACAGTGGGCATAGGACCGGTGAGCACATTGGAAGATACAATAATTGAGCTTCAGAGCGAAAAGGGTAGTTGGTATGATGATGAATACATAACCATGCTTGCTGCAAAGGCGTTGAAAGAGAGACGGACTTTGCCGATGGCAGAAATTAATTATATAAAACTTAATGCTGTTGGGGCTGATGGAGAGGAAGTTGAGTCTTACAGCTATAATCCTTATGAGTCCTTTGACATTGAGGTTGATACTAAAACCGATAACATTGACTCAAAACTATTTGTATTTATTAAAAAACCTGACGGTACAGCTGTTTCATTGCCTTCAAACGGCACTTTGTCATGGAATACAGCTAATAGTCCTGAAGGAGAGTATGCAGTAGAAGCAATTATTAAGGATAATGCAACAGGACGCGTAATGGCAAGGCTTGAAAAGAGTTTTACCATTAATGCGGGATTCAGAACCGGAAATGTGATTGTTTCCTTAAGACCTCACTATACACGTGTGGACAAGCCTGTAAAGGTAAATGCTGAGATTTCGGTAGAAAATTTCTCAAATATTGATAAGAGGGTTGAAGTTCGTACGGCAGTTTACAGTGAAGATAAAGTAATTGAGTATGCCAGCAAGATGGTATTATTTGATTCAGAAGATGCAATGCCAATATCAGGTGCAATTTCATTTGATCCTGATGTTTCAGAAGAAAGGGATTATATTATAAAGTCTTCTGTATTTGACGGCACTAAGAAAATAGCAGAAGGACAGGATACATTTAAAGTATTACCTTTGGCAGATTCCCAGACTTTTGACTATACCCTTATGCAGGGTGAGGAAGTATCTGAAACCTTGAATGTTGTGATACCGGAATTGCCGCCAAAAGCAGACATAATTTTCTCATTTGACCTTACAGGCAGTATGGGAGGTATATTAAATACTGCAAAGACCAGGGCAAAAACTATAATGACAGAGCTTAACAAACTGGGCGTGGATATAAATTACGGAGTTGTATCCTATATGGATTATCCTTATGGTTCCTATGGTAGTGGAAGTGACTATCCATATAAGCTTAACTGTGCACTTACAGAGAGTACAGTATCTGTGTCCAATGCAATTAATTCCTTGTATCTCGGAAGTGGTGGTGACGGACCGGAGTCTTATACAAGAGTTCTTTACGAAAGTTATGCTGATGAAAATATAGGCTGGAGAAATGGTGCTAAGAAGATTTTTGTTAACTTTGGTGACAACGTCCCTCATGATGACAATCTGAATGAAGGGGTTCCCGGTACATCAGGAGTTTATAATACAGGAATGGATTTAGGACGGGACGGTAAGCTGGGAACAGCGGATGATCTTGATCTTCAGAAAGTTTTAGCAGAAATGGCAGCAAACAACATTGAACTTCTTGCATGTCAGACTAGTGGAAGCTACTCAAAATATTGGAGTTACTGGGCTGAATTGACCGGTGGTAAATGCTATGACACCAATTCTTCCAATATGGCAAATGATGTGGTTAAAGCAGTAACTACCAGTCTCACATCCACTGACATAGAAAATCTCAGGCTGATACCTTCTGTTGGTGGTGAGGAATGGATATACATGACTACTCCTGATTCATATTCAGGAAAGACAAATACTGTAGTTCCCTTTGATGTATTTGTAAAAGTACCCTTAGGCACAAAGAAGGGTATGTATACCTATAATTTGGATGCAATAGACAGCAATGGCGTAAAGTATGCTACATACGTATTTAATATTGATGTTGTTACAGATGAAGTTGCTCCAGCAATTCGTACTGTCATTTCCACAGACAAGTGGCAGTATTTGCCTGATAAAAATGTTGATATTAGGGCTTTGGCAAAGAACATTACCAATATTGAAGCAGATTTTACAGGTAAGGTGGAAATTGTTGATTCCAACGGCAAAGTTGTTGATTTGATAAAAGATAATATTAATATGCATTGGGAAGCTAATGAAACTAAGGAATTGAATTTTAAATGGAATACAGGCAAAACCGTGGCAGGCAGATATAAGGTGAAAATCACATGGACAAATGAAGCTAATGAGTTTTCAGCTTATTGCGAATTTGCGGTAAGTCCTGACGGGCAGATAAAAAATTCTGTAAGTACTGATAAGCTTTCATATTATGCAAATGAAAGAGTGAATATTCTTGAAACGGTTACCAATACAAGTAAAAATGCGGTTGTTTCCGATTTGTATGTGCAAACAAGGATAGAGGATTCAAAGGGTCAATCTGTATGGACCGATGAAACATTATTGGTTGAAATGTTGCCAGGTAACAAAACAAGAATCAGTAAAAACTGGATGGCTAAAATGGCTGAACCGGGTAACTACAAGGTAAGATCCACGGTATATGAAACAGTATATGGAGAAGTTTATGATAATGCGGTCATTTGCAGCAGCGTTACACCTTTTGAAATTCTTCCTTCAGACGGAACAAGGCTTGGACTAATCGGTAAAATTGAGGCTGCACCGAAAATAATTGCTCCGGATGGAACTGTTGTATTCAGTCGTACACTGAGCAATACAGGAAATATAGATATTGATACGATAAAAAGAGAAGTAGTAATTAAGTACCCTGTTACAGGAGCAATAGTTGACACAATAACAGATACTGTATCACTTCCGCTTTCAAAAACTATTTCCGATTCAATAACCTGGAACAAAGGAAGACTAAAAGATGGAGATTATCTTGTAATCTATCAGGTTGAGTTGACTGACGGTACTGTTATAGTATTGGGAAGTACAGGATTTAAGGTTAAAGGTAACGCTACACCAACTCCTTCAAGAACACCCACACCAAGTACTGTTGTTATGCCGACGGAACCCATTCCTGTGGCAAATCCAGCAGATTTGGCAATTTCCATATTTGCTGATAAAACACTGTACATGGAAAATGAAGAAATAATATTTACAGTTAAGTACAGGAATGTGCTTGAGACGGGAACAGGAGCCTTTAAAATAACTGCCCAGATACCGGAAGGTACAACAATAGTAGATGCAGGAGAGGGTAAAGTTACAGGAAATACTATTACGTGGGAAATACCGGGATTCTTAGGTAAAAGCTCGGCACAGAAGGTATATAGGGTGAAAATCGGAGAACTTGGCAAGAGTGAAAGGCTTATAGAGAATACTGCTAAGATAACCGGAGCCAGCGGTTTGATAAATACAGAGGATGATACCTCAACAATAAAAGTCATGGCCCGTACTGCTAAGCATGGTAACATAATGCACAAGGCATATATAAAAGGCTATCCTGGAGAGGTGTTTATAGCAGAAAATGACCTTACCAGAGCAGAGGCAGCCACCATATTTGCAAAAATTATGGATCTGGATTCTTCTGTAGCGGCTAAGAATACTTATAGTGATGTTGACACAACTCATTGGGCTTGGTCATATATAGAGGCTGTGACAGAGGCAGGTATATTTAGGGGTTATGGAGACGGTACATTCCGACCGGAAGATAAAATCTCCAGAGCAGAGTTTGCAACAACCATAGCACAGTATTTCAAACTTGGTAATGTAGCTCCTTTTGAAGAAAACTACAGTGATATAAAGGGACACTGGGCACAGAATTATATAGAAGAAATAATGAGGTATAAGCTGATTGAAGGTTATGAAGACGGAAGCTTCAGACCGCAACTTAATATAAAGCGTTCAGAAGCAGTTACAATGATTAACAAGATGCTGTTCAGAGGACCATTAATAGTGGAAACTCCTACTTTCAAAGATATTAAGACTTCAGATTGGTTCTTCGGTCAGGTGGAGGAAGCTGCAAGAGACCATGAGGTTACTATTGATGAAGGTAATAATGAGGTAATGGTAACAAAGTAATAAAGAAAATTGCATTATAAAATTAAAAACGTCGAATTTATTATAAATGGAGGTATTTATAAATGGGGGTTAAAAGATCAACCAAGATAATTGCAATATTTGTTCTTGTGGCTTTTTGCTTTACCTTTGGGCTACCCTTACAGCAAGTTACTGCTTTAGCGGCTACCGTTGCAAGTGTGGAAACTCAGGAAGCAAGTATACCATATGAGGAACCTGAAATCAGTACAAAATTAGGTGCTTTTACAGATGACCTGATTACACATATAAACAGTCTTAATGAGTGTCTTAATAATAATGATGTGTCACAATTCAGAAGCCAGTTTAAGATTACTCAAAAAGCTTTAAAAGACATATGTGAAGATATATCAAAAGAATTGAGTGAAAATGAAGTTGTTCTTGATAAGCTGAAAGCAAGCACGGCTAAGTCAAGACATGAGGCTTTTAAAGCTCAGGTGGAAACCAGACTTAATTCTTTTATGAAGCTGTTTGAAGAAGTTGAAAAAATAGTAAGTGCTGAAAAGCTTGATGCAGCAAGCGTTGAACTTCTTAAAGCAAAACTTGGCCACATTGAAAACCAGATAGCAAGTGAACAACCGGTTCAGCCACTGGGAAAATCACTTCCCCACAGTAATGCAAGCATGAAACCGGAAGAACCCATTATCGGAAATGATTCCTCCTTTTCATATGCAGGAAAGGGTGGAAGTGAAAAATATGAAGTATTACCATATACAGCAGTTGAGGGAGATTTGGCCGAGACGCCTGAAACAACCTTAAGCGAGGAAGCTAAAAAACTGGCTGATACCTTTGATACACCTGTAAAAGTGTATGAATATGTACGTAACAATATGGATTTTGAGCCATACTACGGTTCAAGAAAGGGTGCTATAGGTACATTTAATCAGTTAAGGGGTAATGATTACGACCAGGCTTCACTACTGGTTGGAATGCTCAGATATAAAGGTATACCTGCAAGATATGTAAAGGGAACAATAGAACTTCCGATAGAACAGGTAATGGGATGGACAGGAACTCAAGATCCGGAAGCAGCTGTGAAGGTTTTAGGTTCTCTTGGGAATCCGACTGTTTCAATAGTATCAGGAGGTAAAGTTGTTGCGGTTCGCACAGAACATGTATGGGTAGAGGCTTATGTACCATATAAAAGCTATAACAGATTAGGTGTGGGAAAAGGCAGCAAGATATGGATTCCTTTGGATCCAAGCTTTAAACAGTATACAATGGTTGAAGGATTGGATATCAAAGAAATAACAGGCGTTTCTGAAGAACAGATAAAGGAAGCCTTTAGTCTCGATGCATATAAATCCAAGGATGGAGATGTAGTTAAAACTGTAGATTTTAGTAAAATGAATACCTTCTTTGATGGTGCAACAGAGAAACTGGATAAGTATTTAAAGGATAATAAGGATAAGGAAACTGACTTAAAAGATATTATAGCCGGTAAAAAGATTGAGCCGGAAAACCTTGGAGTACTTCAGCTTTCCTTGCCTTATAAAGTGCTCACAACCCTTGCAAAGACAAATACTATTAATAATACTGATAGTGAAAAAATAGGTTTTTCAATAAGTGGAAATGAACTTTTCGATTTGAGCTTTGGTGGAGCAGATCAATTTAATGTTGAATTCAAAGCCGTTGAATTGTACGGAAAGAGAGTAACTTTGTTGTGGGTTCCGGCAACTGCTGAAGATAAAAACATTATTGACAGTTATGGTGGGTTGTATAAAACACCAACCTACATGATACAGTTAAAGCCTCAACTAAAAGTGGATGGCAAGGTTGTTGCAGAAGGTAGTGCAGTTGGATTTGCAAACAGGCAGCAATTTACCATATCAATGGGCCATGTGGGAAGACCTGCAGAATTAGTTACTAATCCTGTAACCGCAGGTGGTATTTACAGCATTTCCTTTGATTTTGGAAAAATTGATGCAGAAGAATTGGAAGTAATTCAGGAAAGAATAGCAAAGATTAAGAATACTGCTACAGAAGCAACCATATATACCGACGAGGTAATGGGTGAAATATTAAATAGTGTGGGTAAAGCATATTTCGCTCAACTAGACGGTATAAACTCTGCGATAGCAAGCTCTATGAATGTAAGTGCAGTACGTCAGGTAAGCGAAGCTATGACAGGATATCAGCCTACGGTGAAATACATGTTTGGTGTTCCTGTAGAGGTTAGCGGGGGCTCCTTCTACATAGATGTGGATCACGATGTTGTGGGAGTTACAAGCCTTGATAACAATAGAGAGAATGAAATTGCATACATGCTCAATAGTGGTGTAGTGGGTTCATCTATGGAGCATGTAATACATGAGCAGATATTTAAAGTTCCATCTGTTTCATCAATAAAAATAATAACAGAAGCTAATTTAAGAGGTATCCCGGTATATAGTATAGCTAAAGATGATATTGGCAAGATAAATGAACTAAATGTTTCATCAAGTGTAAAAACGGATATTAAGAACGCTGTAAACAGCGGAAAGATAGTAATTGTTCCTAAAGAGGAAATTCAGTACTATAGCTGGTACGGAACCGGATATATAGTCATGGATCCCGAAACTGGAGCTGCCGGTTACATGATAAGTGGTGGAATTGCCGGAGGATCAATAGGTGAGACTGTAGTAGTAACATTGATAGGGCTGGCATCTCTTATAATGGGAATAATTGATGTGGTTTCAATTGCTATTGCAATGGTTTCTATCACAAATCCTTGGTTGCTGCTTCTATATTTTGGTTTGCTGGCTCTAAGTACGTATGCCGTATATGATACAATTAACAACATAATAATGTATTGGGAGACGGGTGACTATAAATATGCCAAGGCATTAGCTCTGGACTTGTTTATAAATCTTGCAACCTTTGGATTGTTCAAGCTTATCGATAAATTTGCACCAGCGGTAAAAAATCTGTTTAACGGACTCTTTAAACAGATGGACGAGGTTATAGAATTCCAGGCCAAGTATGGTGATGATATAACTGAAGCTATTGTCAGGATGAATGGTGAAGAGGCATTAAAACATGTTGATGAACTTCTTGACGGGCTTAAGGGAACCGGTCTTGCGGACGATTTGATTGAGAACGTGGCAAAACGTGGAGGAAAAGAAGCTTTAGAGGAATTGGCAGAATTCCAGGCTAAGCATGGTAATGAAATTATTGAAGCCATCGTCAAGAAGAATGGAGAAGGTGCGTTGAAATATGCGGATGAACTCCTTGACGGGCTTAAGGGAACCGGTCTTGCTGATGACTTGATTGAAAATGTGGCAAAAAATGGAGGAGTACAGGCTTTAGAGGAAGTTGTTGGATTCCAGGCAAAACACGGTGATGAAATCACTGAAGCTATACTCAAGATGGATGGAGAATCAGTTTTAAAGCAGGCAGATCAACTGCTGGACGATCTCAAAGGTTTGGGAGTTTCTGATGAAGTAATCGAGAAATTTGCAAAACGTGGAGGTGTAAAAGGATTAGATGAAGCGACTGGAAAAATAAGTAAGTTGTCACCAAACCAAGTAAATTCATTAAATTTAAGTAATTCATCAAATATTAAGTCTATTTTAGGCTCAGATTACAGTACACACTTGACAGATGTGAAGGCTTTCTCCCAAAGTGCTGGAGTTACAGGAGGACACAATAAGGCTAACTTCTATAATTACTTAAATAATAATGGTATTCAGATAAATCAGGTTTCGGTAACTCCTCACTCCTCTGTCAGTGGTGTTGAGGTTATAAAATACCAGATACCCGCGAAGGATGCTGCCGGAAATATAATCAAAGATTCATCAGGGAATGTTGTATGGAAAAATACAGTATTTGAGAAAACCGTATATGACCCAAGTATTATCAGTGATTCCCAGATGTTAAAGTGGGGAGAAGAAGCAATGAAAGAAGGATTGGATAACTTAAAGTTGACGTTCCAGTCAGGCAGTAATACAATAGTTGAAGGCATATTTAACGGCCTTAAAATGAGGGGGTATTGGAACCCTGTAACTGGAGCAATTGAGAATTTCCATCCAATTTTATAATTACAATGACAAAGGAGGCAAATATACATGAGCAGCAAATTTGGGAATATGGAAGGAATTGATATTTCATGGAGTCCAATGATTAATTATTTTAAGAGCTTGCAGGATTCGAAATTTATGGAGGTTCTGCATTACTTCTCAAAGGATTATGGATATGGAAACGAATATCATATATGCTCATTTGCCAGCAACTGGCATCCTCAAGAAGAAGGGTATTTTGAAAGTGGAGTACAATTTGTTGATGCAACTGGCAATGAAGAAAAGAGTATTATAGTTGAATATTCCGTATTCTTCAAATTTCTCAGTATAGCTTGCGAAGATTACCTTTCAAGGCATCCTGAAGATAGAAGTGAGGTTGAAAGAGCACTTAAGGCTATTCGGGAAAGGTATAATATTTAACTGATTATCACTTATCAGAAAACCCCGAACCTTTCAAAAGGTTTTTCGGGGTTTTTTTTGTATTTTAATTTTGACATAAATGGATAAATCAATTAATATCCTGAATCCGTGAATATTCTAGCTACTCGCCATAAAGCTATCATTTTCCTGTAGCTTTTTCAAATTATCTTACAGTTTATGGTTTTGCCAGCTCTGTTTGAGCCGTTTTTCTCAATAGAAGTG
>JAAYPF010000134.1 GCA_012519925.1 Clostridiaceae bacterium | reverse complement strand
TAAGGGGATTTCTCATGGATTAGTCTATTGGCTTGTTTATTAGTTGGCATGTGGGCATCACCTTCCTTTCATAATTTGGATTTTTATAGTAAAGTATTATTTTTATTTACCACCAAACTATTATTTGTAAATAGGGCAGTATAATATTCAATTTGAAAATTTGGTATAAATCAATTGCCTTTAACAACAAAATTATTAAGTAGTTTAGCTGGGCAATATAAACTCAAAGGAGTGAGTAAGAATGAAAAGCATTTACAAATATTTTTCATGTATTTTTGTATTGCTATTGCTTATAGTTCCAGCTGGCACATATGCAAATAGCAATATTAATAAAGCTCCTGAGATAGACTCAGTAAAATTCCAACAAATAAAAGCACAAGTTTATTTGTTTAAACAGGTGCTAGATGAATTTGGAGCTACAAGCCCTTCCCAAGCAGTTGAATTGTGGGCAAAAAGTGAAAGTACAAGAAATGGTGTTTATCAATATGCAGTTTCATGTGAAGAACTAAAACAAAAGATAATTGAAAAATGGGGAAAGGCTGAAGAAAATTTTTGGATAATTAGTGGCTCAAGCCCTTCAACATATAAATATGAAATTGTGGAAAATGAAAAAATTAATGAAAATACCTATAAAGTTAAACTAAAATTCTACTGGGCTTCTTCATTAGGAGAAGATGAACCCACTTATAACACACTAACAATTGTTAAGGGAGAAAAGTACTGGTGTGTTAAGGATTATAAACAGCTGTAGAATAGTGGGTGCATTCTTTCCAAAATAAAATTTATTTGGTTTTTTAGCTGAATCTAAACACTTTTCCTTTCGGACTAAAGGGTAAGTTACGTCCTTTTGGTATTAAAAAAGCATGTTCTCTATGAATTTTTAATGGTTCGCAGTAACCGTCGGTAATAATCAAAAGCGGACCTTCTTTGGGGAAATCTTCAGATTTTTCTACTAGATCAATACCAGGTTGAAGTATTGTTCCGCCACGTCCTCTTACTTTAACTCTGTCAGCTATGGCTTCGGGAGCCATATAGCCTTGGTCATAAACGGCAGCATCACAGAAAACCACCCTGACATAGGGGACATCACGAGAAATGCTGTAACTTGCAATAGCACCTAGTGCCTTAGCCAACAATGAACGATCCATAGAACCAGAAGTGTCAAGAATGACTCCATAGGTTCGACCGTCCTCGGAACCAGCAGCAGGTATCCAGCGAGGACGAGGTATATCAGGGGTAGAGGATTGACGGCGGCTTGGACGAGCATAGGAACGAACTTTCTCCAAGGGTGAGAAGTAATTGTCGAACCATTGTGCAAGTTCTACATCCCAAGGAAACGGAGGATGACTTAAAGCCCTTATTTCTTCTATAAGCCCTGCAGGTATATAACCACGTTCTTGTTCCTCATGGTATAAAAGTCCTTGACCAAGTAAACGACGGTAAAATTCATCAAGAGATATTCCTTCACCAGTTTCCCACCAATCACGGTTATCTTTTTCAAGAATATCTCCAAGCCCTATTCCTCTTAATGTTGCCAGTTTTCTGAATTTCCTGCAATCACATACTATACGGTCGTATATTGCTTCGGCAGATAATCCTTTCAAATCAGGATCATAAAGGGTACCTATTTTTGGCAATTCGCCTAGTTCCATCTCAACCAGCCAACCGTTGATTACATAATCACATGCTATATTCCAAAGGTACGGGTCACGCCCCTGACATCTTGCCTGATGTCTTAAACCAACATGCAAGAGTTCATGTGCCATGACAAACCTACACTCATATTCATCAAGTCCTGCAGCAGGATTCATATAAATTTCTTTCATATACGCATTGACAGCAGCAACTGATATATCCATTCTTGCACAAATTAATGGGTCCTCAATGATTGTAAAGCTAGCAGACAGTGCCCCGAGAAGAGGGAAACTGCTTATGAACCAGTTTTTTGCCTTAACCGCAGTTGTAAGGCATTCCTTATCTGCTCCAAGGAAAGGCTCATAACCACCGGCAACATTAACTGCACTTGTGACTGCCATTGAAAGTCCTCTTGCAAAACAGGCTTCCCAATCAGTTTTGCGTCCATACCAGTCTGTTCTTGCTTCAGCCATAACCATATCACCAATATTATCTCCTGCTGTGCCAAAACCAGTTAGGGATGGTGGGATACTGTTTTCGACAAACTCATTATAAAGCTTTTCTTCTGACGGAGCAGCGAAATCAATTTTGAACTGCATCTCTGAAGGTGCACGTCCGAGCTTCATATCGGCAAGGAATTTCGCAATAAAACAATCGCATGCAGTGTTCCATTTAATGTTATCGTCCTTTACCTGAAAATGTCCTAATCCTAAATGGAGAAGGCAGTGGGCTATGACATAAGCCCACTCAAGAGGTTCACCGCGTCTGGTTGGATGGACATGCAGATAACCGTTTCTTGTAATAACTGCCCACCCTTTTTCAGGACAAAGATTACCTTCTGTTCTTACATAATGGATGTGATGCAGAAGTGGGGCAAACATGGGGTGATGATTTATGATGTTATATCCTTTTATATAGTTTTCATAGGCAATATTGTTCGTAGGGATATTCTTTTTCTTTGCCATAATTTATCCTTCTTTCCTTTCTACCAGCCTTGGAAGATCGCGGACAATATCAACCATAAACCAGCTAGGTAAGCCTTGATCTTCATTATGTTTAGATACAACCATCTGTGCCATCTCTAAGCTAATTGCGGATAGTTCTTTTATTAATGCTTTAGCTCGGTGAGTTAAGATTTTCTGTTTTTCATTCATATTTTCTTTATTGTCAGGAAGCTGCTTGATAAGCTGTGTTCTGAAGGACTGTGAAAGAAAATAGAGTATATCCCTGTCCTCAGGTTTGTGCGGCCACTTTTCATCTCCATTCATTATGGCAGATAGTTGGTACTTATTTTTTATTTGTTTTATAAAACCCTTAAATTGTCCTGCATGGTGAGGTGAGAGACAGCTATATGCCAGTATTTCAATAGCTTCGTCGGTTATTTCTTCTCCATATTCCTTCAAAGCGTCGCTCAACATATGCCATGAACGAGGTGTTGAAAAGGGTTCCTCGTGCTTTGGAGGCTGTGTCCAAAGGTGATCTGGACGCAAATTGATGTATTCTGTAACATAGGGATGGATTCCATTTATACAAGCCCATTCCAGCCAATCCTTGTGAGAAACCTTTAGCTGTACATGCATCATACGGTTTATCAATGCAGATGACATTGGTTTAACAATAGCACTGTCCTGTGCTCTATTACCGGCACCTATTACAATCGACCCCTTTGGAAGTTCATATTCACCAATCCTGTATTCGTGAATCAGGCTGTAAAATGCTTTCTGAACTTCCTGTGAACAAGCATTTAGTTCATCGAGGAAGAGACAATAAGGTTCTTTTCTTGCTATCATCTTTGGAGGGCAAAACTGACTTACCCCATTAGTAATTTGGGGCACGCCTATGATATCCTCCGGAGCTAGTTGACTGCCAAGTAGAGAAACACAAGTCATTCCCAGCGAATCGGCAAATTGTTGCACTAGAGTAGATTTACCTATGCCAGGAGGTCCCCAGATAAAGACGGGTCTAACTACTGCTATATTTAAAAGTAATTCTGATAATTGTTTTTGTGTAACTGTGATTGATATATTCATATATTCTCCTTCATTTACCTAAAAAAGGGTATAAAAATACCGTGATAAAGTAACCACGGAGTTGTCTTCGGGATTATAGTCCCATTATTAAAAAGGGTAATAAAAAAACACGATAACTTATCGCACTTGTATAGCAAAATACAATATTGCTATCAGGTGACGGTTACTTTCATTATGACCACAAGAACGGAATACATACAGCTCTATTGGCCCAATATTAAATTATAAACTAAACACCTCATTAATTTTTATTGTTTTCATTTACAACATTCCTCTCACCTGATTATTTTTTGCACTTATGTACTCTATTATAATATTATGGAATTAATATGAATGTCAATATGTGTAACTAAATTGTAAAATACCTTTAAAAGTTGCAATTTGTATATTACATATCAAATGAATCTTAGTATTGATAAATACTGATGTTTTGTTATAATATTTATCAAAGATATGGAATTGGTAAATTTATTTTGATTTGTTAGGAATTAGAGGATTTAAAGAAGGGGAGTTAAGGAAAAGTGAAGAGAAAAACAATTGTAACAATTATTATGGTAGCGTTTTTTTTATTAATGATGGCAGGCTGTGTACCCGGTGATGGAACGCATACAGAATTAAAGCCAGCCGGATTTTTCTGGGGAATTTGGCACGGGTGGATTGCTCCGATATCGGTTGTATTTGGATTCTTTAGAAGGAATATAAGAGTTTATGAAGTAGTTAATTCGGGCTGGTGGTATGATTTTGGTTTCTATATAGCTGTTATAAGTGGATTTGGAGGACTGTCCTTATTTAGAAAGAAGTATTCGGATAAGCATAAGGATTAGTCTTTGAGATTAATGGAACTGATGAATAGTGTTTTGGATCTGTATTATTTTGTATCAGAAAAAGAAGGAAATATGTTTTCTGAAAAAGTGCAGGTTTTGTTGGACGCTGAAGAAAATGAGGGGATTAATCTAAGGCAAGAAGTGTTTTTGCTAAGATGCATACCGAATTGGTATAGATATATAAGGCGTTTTATCAGTAGAAAGGGATATGATTTCAAATGCCTTGATGCAATTATGTTGCCTTTTGTATTGCGGGCTTATAAACTTGCAATCTATAACAATGTGGATTATATTGGGAGCTTTACGAAAAACCTTGTATTAATCCGAAAACGGGCAGTGAAGTCACTGCTCGAAGGAGAAAAGTTAAAGTAGACTATGAGCTACCGATGAAAGAAGAGTATAGTGAGTTTATTCTAAAATTTTTAGATGATTAGGATTGGAGTTTATAAAATGAATAAGCAGAACATAAGCGAAAGATAAAATTATGCAAGGACATCTCTAATCGGGTTGTCAGTTGGAGATGCTTTTGGTCAAACGTTTTTCGGTGAAGAGGAAAAGGTTTTAGGCAGAATTTCAAAACGGGAATTAAGAGAATCAGAGTGATACTAAGCATTCAATACGTAAAGCACTCTAGGTATCAAAAAATTCAAATATTGACTTTGTAGTTTCGGTTCTTCGAAACGGTTCAAGAATTATTTCTCGGGATACAGTTCCTTTAGCTATATGGTGCATAGCACATTGTAAAGATAACTATGAGGAAGCTCTATGGAAAACAGTTTCAGCGTTAGGGGATAGGGACACAACCTGTGCTATTGTGGGAAGTGTAGTTGCTTTGAATACTGGAATTGAAGGCATACAATCATATTGGATAAAGTCAACCGAATCGGTTGAAAGCTCAGTTTTTTTTGTACTAATAAAGGTTGTGAAGGTGAGTAATGATAATATTACTAATGCTATAGGCAGGTTAGGTATATTGCTAAAGACCTTCATGATAGTTTGTTTTTGTGGGTGTATATACACGAATTTATCTTTATAGTGACAGAAGTAAAATTGATACTAAAGATTTGCACTTGATGAATATCTAGATTTTGGGATAGAATATTTTTGAAAGTTAATAATTCATTGATGAAAGAATTAAAAATTACTTAACAAGAGAATAAAGGAGAGGGAACAATGTCTAATATTTTCATGAGATTTCCTGAAGGTAGAGCAAAAGCCCTTACATTAAGCTATGATGATGGAGTAGAACAAGATATAGAGCTTGTTGCAATCATGAACAAGCATGGATTAAAAGGGACATTCAATTTAAACAGCGGACTGTATGCAGCTGAGGGAACAGTTTATGCTAAAGGGCGTATTCACCGTAGAATGACCGAAAAGCAGATTAAGGAAACTTTTATTAAATCAGGTCAAGAGATAGCGGTACATTCATTAACTCATCCTTTTCTTGAGCAACTGCCAAATAATAGGATTACAAGTGAAATAATTAAAGACAGGGAAAATCTCGAAAAACAGTTCGGTACAATTGTACGTGGAATGGCCTATCCATATGGTACTTACAGCGATGATGTTGTTGAGGTGCTTCGGGCTTGTGGTATTGTATATTCAAGGACTGTAATATCTACAAACGATTTTAGAATTCCTAATGATTGGATGAGATTAACTGCAACATGCCATCATAACTCACCGGAATTCAAAAGCCTTTCAAAAAAGTTTGTGGAAGACAAAGTAACCTATTCACCCTATCTATTTTATTTATGGGGTCACAGCTATGAATTTGAGTCTGACAACAATTGGAGTGTAATCAAAGAATTTGCAAGTTATATAGGCAATAGAGATGATATATGGTATGCGACCAATATCGAAATATATGATTATATTGATGCTTATTCCCGACTTATTTTTAGTGTTGATGGTAAATATATAAAAAACCCATCGAGCATAAATGTCTACTTTGAGTACAATGGGGATATTATCCAAGTGAAAGCAGGAGCTATGATAAGTATTTGAGTAATTTTATCAAAGCCCTTCTACTCCCCACTAGTTATATGCACTGCACGGTATTGTTAACCTGAAAAATAAAATAGGTTGACAATACCGTGTTTTTTTTATATACTTCAATATGGAATTTAAGTTACAAAAAACAATTAATACTCTTAGAAAAGAATTTTATTATGGAACACTAGAGTGGAAACTACAATGGGGAGTTGAAGTATGAGAAACAAATCTAAAGTATATCAAATTGCAAGTGTTGGAGTTATGTCCGCAATTATTTGCATCCTAGGTCCTATGTCTATTCCTATCGGTTTAGTGCCCATTTCCTTTACAAATCTAGCAATCTATATTGCACTGTATACAATCGGTACGAAAAGGGCCACCGTTAGTTACATAGTATATCTACTAATTGGTTTAATCGGAGTTCCGGTATTTTCAGGTTATACTGGCGGTCCTCTAAAACTTGTAGGACCAACTGGTGGATATCTTGTTGGATTTATCTTTATGGCAATGATTGCAGGATTTTTTATTGACACATTTAATGAAAGATGGTTTTTGTGCATTACGGGTATGGTTTTAGGTACCATAGTATGTTACATATTCGGAACTGCATGGTTGGCATATCAAGGAAATATTTCAGCTAGAGCGGCATTAGCCCTAGGTGTAATTCCTTTTATTCCCGGAGATCTTGCTAAAATTCTAATTGCTACCTTTATAGGTTCTCAGATTCGTAAGCGATTGACTCAAGCTGGTTTATTTAGCAATTAAGTATTTTTAGAGTATAGGGCTCCCTAGCGAACAAGAAAATCCATGGGCGAAGCGAATTTTCTTGAATGCCTATAAAACTCCTCTGGAAAATTCTGTTTAAAAAGACTCCATAGACCTTGGGTCGATGGAGTCTTTTTTGACTAATTCATATAATTATTTTGAAACTGTTTCATATGCCCATTCCAACCAATGGCATAGCAATTGTAGATCGGTTTTTTCTACTGTTGCACCGCACCAAACTCTCAAACCTGTCGGTGCTTCTTTGTAAGAGCCTATATCATAAGCAACTTTTTCTTCTGCAAGCAGTTTTATCATACTCTTCAGTTTATCTTCCGGTAAGTCAACTATGAAGCATACACTGGTGTTTGAACGATATTGCTTTTCTTTAGCTAGAAAATGAATCCAATTGTGTTTTGCGACAAAGTCTTCAAACACACTAAGGTTTTCTTCACTTTTTGCAATTATGGCCTTAAGTCCACCCATAGATTCTACCCACTTTAGAGCCTGTAGATAATCTTCATTACAAAGCATGGATGGGGTATTGATAGTAGAACCTTCAAATATTGATTCATCCAGTTTGCCTTTTTTCTGTAATCTGAATATTTTCGGCATTGGCCAAGATGGAGTGTATGATTCTATTCTTTCAACTACTCGTGGTGAAATTACAAGCATTCCGTGAGCAGCTTCACCACCTAATACTTTCTGCCATGAAAACGTAAGTGCATCAATTTTATCCCATGGTATATCCATTGCAAATACGGCAGAAGTAGCATCACATAGAGTTAAGCCTTTTCTGTCACTTGGAATCCAATCGCCATTAGGGATTTTAACACCACTGGTAGTACCGTTCCATGTAAAAACTACATCATTATCAAAGTTTACCTGGCTTAAGTCCGGTAAGCTTCCATAATCAGCAGTTAACTCATTAACTTTTTCGAGTTTGAGTTCTTTCTTTATGTCATTTGCCCAGCCTTTACCAAAGGATTCAAAGGCTATAACATCCACAGGTCTTGGACCTAAAACACTCCACATGAGCATTTCAAAAGCACCGGTATCTGATGCGGGTACTATACCGACCCTGTAATCCTTTGGAATATTGAGTATTTCTTTTGTTTTTGCTATAGACAATGCAAGTTTTTCTTTTCCAAGGCTACTTCTGTGGGATCTTCCTAAAGGTGCATCTTTTAGTTCATCAATAGAATATCCGGGATGTTTTGCACAAGGACCGGACGAGAAACATGGATTTACTGGTTTGTTTGCAGGTTTCATTTTATTCACTCCTCATGATATTTTAATTAATTTCTAACTCATTAGTAACTGCTAAACCAAAACATATAGGCGATTCATTCAACACAATAAATAAAAAAACCTCGTGCCTTAAATTGTTAAGGACGAGAGATTATACCCGTGGTGCCACCTAAATTAGTTAGAATTTCTAACTCACTTATTGCAATAACCGTTGCAGCGGTTTGGCTCATCACCAAAATCTCAAGGGTGGAATTTAAAGTGTACTTCGGTTGATTTGCACCATCCATCAACTCTCTTATACAAAAGTAAGCACTATTTTCCCTATCATTGACTAAAGTATTGTTTTTTAAAGCCTAATTTATTAATCATTGTATTATATTATGAGTTATATTGCAAGAGTATTTTTGGTGTTTTTTCTTCAGTATAAATGCCTGGTTCAATGGTAATAATCAAATTAGGTGATTGTATGTTTGGGAAAGATAAGAAAAAAAAGTCTGGTATCACTAACAGTGAGAAAAGTAGTAATGCTAATAAAACTAAAGAATTAGGAAAATCAATAGAAGATAATATAGATCTAGTTAATAGTATTTTTTCAAACGATGAAACATTAATTGTCAGGCGTTTTCAAAATAAGTTTTTGAAAACTGCTAAGTGTTGCATTTTTTATTTTGAAGGAATGATTGATTATGAAGTTGTAAATGAAAGCGTTATCAAGCCTGTGCTCGATAACAATTTATCGCAGTATATATCTGACAATAACTTGTTGGAAGAATTACAGAATAAAGTTTTAGCCAACAATTATGTCAGAGCTAAGAAGAACATTAACAATGTTGTAGATGCTCTTGTTAGGGGGGAGACAGTATTTTTCCTTGATGGCTATGATGAGGCGTTGATCATTAAGATAAATGGTTGGAAAAAAAGAGCAGTTTCAGAACCGGAATCGGAAAGAGTGGTGCGTGGTCCAAGAGAAGGTTTTATAGAGTCGGTTGAAACTAACTTGGTCTTGATTCGCAGAAGGATAAAAACTCCTGAATTTAAAACTAAATTTAGAGAAATTGGAGAGAGAACACGTACTAAAGTCTGTATATGTTATATTGATGATATAGTTTCAAAAAGCATTTTAAGCGAACTAGAGAGACGTTTAGACGAAATAAATATAGATGGCATATTGGATTCCGGGTATATTCAGGAATTAATCCGGGATGAACCTTTTTCATTTTTTGAAACGGTAGGTTATAGTGAGCGACCGGATGTTGTTGTATCAAGATTACTGGAAGGAAGAATAGCGATTATTGTTGACGGTAGTCCTGCAGTTTTAACTGTTCCTTTTATTTTACTTGAACATGCACAATCAAACGAAGACTACTACAATAACTATATTTTAGCTACATTCAATAGATTAATCAGGACAACAGCAACGATATCGTCAATGACTATTCCTGCCGTTTATCTGGCTGTAGTGACCTATCATCAGGAAATGTTGCCAACTCCGGTATTGTTAAGTTTGTCGGCATCAAGGCAGGGAGTTCCTTTTCCGACATCATTATCCTTTTTTATTATGCTTTTGATATTTGACGTCCTGAGGGAGACAGGAGCAAGAATGCCTCTATCTACCGGTCAGGCAATTAATATTGTCGGTGCCTTAGTATTAGGGGAAGCAGCGATAAATGCAAAGTTAGTAAGTGCTCCTGTGGTGGTTATAACAGCTTTGTCCGGGATATTAACACTATTGAATAGCAGGCTGTTGACTCCTATAATATTTTTACGCTTTTTTCTACTGCTTGCAGCCTCAGTGTTAGGACTCTATGGGGTTATCTTTGGGTTTATGATTATAATTCTTCACCTTGCAAGTATGCGTTCCTTTGGTGTTCCTTATTTGCTGGGTGTAACTAGAATAATGCACCATGATGGGCAAGATGCTTGGATTCGAGCTCCATGGTGGACTATGACTTTACGACCTAAAATTATTGCGGCAAGAAATCTGGTCAGAGAAACAGTGGGGAAGAACAGGAGAAGATAGTATGAAAAAAACTATAAAGATAGCACTGCTTATACTACTGATTTCTCTAACTTCATTTTTTTCGGTAGGCTGCTGGAACTATCGTGAAATTGATGAAATGGCTATTGTTAGCGGAATTGCTGTTGATAAAGGAATAAATAAAAAATATTTAGTTACATTGGAAATTGTCGAATTGACTGGAGGTACTGATATTAAGCAATTACCTAGGACTGTTTCAACAGAAGGAGATTCCATGTTTGATGCGGTTAGGAATGAAATTGCGTTTATTGGAAAAAAGGCTTACTTTAGTCATGCAAAACTAGTTATTGTTAGTCAAGAGGTAGCCAGAGAGGGCATAGTGAAAGTTATTGATTGGTTTAGCCGTGATACTGAAACTAGAGAAAATATTTATTTGCTAGTATCTAAAAATGAAACGGCAAAGGAGATATTAGAAGGGAAGCAAATAACAAACGAAGTCTTATCTTTTCAATTGGATAAAATGCTCCAAAACCAGGAGAGTTTGGAGAAGGCTCCTTCTGGAGATATTAGAGATTTTATTAATAATCTTTCAACTGAATGGGCTTGTCATGTGGTTCCTGCAATAAGTATAGAAAATGTAAATGGTGAAAGAAGACCTGAAATTATGGGTGCAGCTATTTTTAGAACTGACAAGTTTCTAGGATTTTTGGATGCTCTCGATACGCAGACAATGCTTTTCATACAAAATAAAGTAAGAGGTGGCGTAATATACAGTGAAGAAAAAATCGGAGATAGCTATGCTATACTGGAGATATTTAAAAGCAAGACAAAAATTAATCCAGTCATAGATGTAAATAATATCACGATGGAAGTAAATATAAACATAACCGCAGCACTAGATGAAGTTGATGGTACTGCTAACCTACTTGAAGGAGAGGGGCCCAAAAAGCTTGAGCAGTATTTTGAGGATATGCTTAATAATAGAGCAGCTAAGTTTGTTAAGGAAATTCAAACAAAATATGGCACGGATATTTTTGGGTTTGGTGAAAAGCTGTATGAAGATGAATCCGGCTTTTGGAAAAGGATTAGGAATAATTGGGATGAAGAATTCGAAAACTTAAAAGTTAAAGTAAATACAAATATTAAGATTAAAAACAGTGCACAATTGGCAAAGTCTTTGGAAATGGGTGATTAAGTATGCTTTTATTAGTGCTGGCAACGTATACTTTTCTTGGAGTATATGAATTTGTTCCATTATATAAACAAAAGCTATGGAAAGATTTTTTTGTCAATATGGGTCTTGGGATTATTTCGTTATGCATTGCATTACTATTAAGCTTTGAGATTGTTGTTCCAAGTCCAACATATCCAATAAGGGATTTCATAAGATCAATAATCGGAAAGTAGGTTTCTTATAATGGTAGAGAAATTAAACGACAAAGAAGCGATTTGTATTAGCACACTATTTATTATGGGAAGCTCTCTCATAATGGGGATTAGTGGAGAAGCAAAAAATGATGCTTGGTTGTCAGCTATAATAGGAATACTTTTTTCAGTACCTATTATTTTGATCTATTCAAGAATAGTATCCTTATTTCAAGGCAAAGATCTATTTGAAATATTGGAAATGGTATTTGGAAAGTATATTGGTAAATTTACAGCATTATTGTACATAGGGTATGCTTTTTTATTGGGAGCGTTAGTTATACGTAATTTCGGTGAATTTGTAGACACCGTAGGAATGCCTGAAACTCCCATGTTTGTAATGAATCTTTGTATGGGATTGGTTTGTATAATCGCTGTAAGATTGGGGGTTGAGACTATAGGAAGAACCTGTGCATATTTTATACCAATAGTTTTCGCCGTTTTAGTGTTTATTCAGATATTGGTAATACCTCAGATAAATTTAAGCTATATAAAACCTATGCTTTACAATGGCTTTCTGCCCGTTTTAGAAGCTGGATATTTTGCGTTTACATTTCCTTTTGCCGAAACAGTAATTTTAATTAGTGTATTTTTTACTTTAAAAACTAAAAAGTCGGCAAGGAAAGTTTATTTATGGGGATTATCATTGGCAGGACTAACTATTACTGTATTAACTATAAGAAATGTATTAGTATTGGGAAAATCTATTGAAATATATTATTTTCCTTCTTATATCGTTGCTAGTGATATTTCAGTGGGTAATATCCTTCAAAGATTGGAAGTATCGGTTGTGTTTGTATTTATAGTAGCAGCATTTGTAAAGGCAAGTATCTGCTTATTTGCAGTATGCAGAGGGGTTCAGAAGCTATTCAATTTAAGTGATTATAAATCGGTTACAATTCAACTAGGTCTGTTGATGATATATTTTTCATATACAATCTTTCATAGTATTATGGATATGAGGGATTGGATTGAGGTTTATTCCTATTTCGCAATACCTTTTCAGATACTAATTCCAATTGTTTTGTGGATTATTGCAGAAATTAGGAAAGATGTTATTATGAATATATCGAGCTGAGACTTATGAATTCTATACGAAGGTTCACGTAATAGAGTCGGTGCAAGGCTAAAACAATAGGCACTTCTTTACTGCAAAAGGAATAAGGGTTATTTCAGATACTTAGTCCATCAAAAATACAAAAATGCCAAATGCTATGCAGTCAGCTTAAAGTTTGGTCAAATATTTTAAATCCTGAATTCTGATTTCTGAATTCTCCTTTCAAGCATTGATATAACTTGTGTGTGGCAAAAAGGTTTTCAAAAAACAAACTTTTTTAGAGGAATTATATATACCTTATCTAAAATTGTTAACATAATTAACGGTAAAGGAATACTATTAATATATAGAGACTTTTTGGGAGTGAGGTTATATGTTTGCTGCTTTGTTCGAGGGTATTGCTGATCTTTGCACTAGAACATTCATATTATTAAGGGTAGTCGCACTGAATGCAGTACTTCTAGATATTGGGGGTTTAGTAGTAATAGGAGTTTTGTATGTTTTGCTTCCTCTTATTGCAGTTTTTGTTTTAGGGAGATTATTATACATCTTAATTGTGAAGGCAAGCTCAATTGCCGGTGTTGGAATCAGTGCAGCTCAGAGTGATGAAGACTTAGATGACGTGTTTGGTATTGCTGGTTATGAGTATGACCCAAAACAGGATGTTTTTTATTCAACACTAGATCCGTGGCAGAAAAAATTTGGCTATTGCAGGCTTTATGATGAGGCATTAGCACCTTTGAGTATGATAATAGACTGCGAACCCATAACGTTTGAATGTTATGGGAAAAAGTGGATGATTGAGATTTGGAAGGGGCAGTATACTTTGAATACTGGCGGTGAGATAGGGCTTTATCAAGAAGTTGCAGATTTGGGACTAACTAAATTTGACGGTTCATTCTATATAAGTGTAAAAGATGAAGATATGATGTATATGGCCTTCTCTTTGAAAAAGAATGGCAAAGAATTATTTTATAGGGAAGATAAGCATTGGTGGTTAACTGGGTTTAAAATGGGAGAGTTTTCGCAACCTTCAGAATTGACTATGGATATTGCAATTCAATTCAATGATTTGAATATGTGTTATTCCTTCATTAATGGATTACTTAATGTAGGATATACAGAGGATGAGATTGTGAAGCTAGGAAATAAAGTGTACTTTACCTTTGGGAAGCCTCGTACAGAGCAGCCTTTTACAAGAACAAGATTTACTGACTGGATTATACAAAAGAAAAATAAATTAATGTGTACTAAGTATAGAGAGGCTACTGCTAATTATGCAAGTATTGATGAAAAACTGACTGCACTTAAGAATAATAAACCTAGTCTATATAATAAAGCTGTAAATGTAGGAAAAGGAAAGAAAGTTTACAAGGCTTACGATAGAATTAAGCGTTCCATTAATTAGAGAAAAAACTAGTGGCTCGTAGCAGATGAAATTAATGTTATACGAGTCACTAGCTTTTTTAGAGTAAATAATTATTTTTGTTTAAATTATCTTTCGTTGATTTTCATAAACATAGAAAAGTTTGTAACACAATTTTGAATTGTTGAATACTATACTATTGAAGTCAAATTTGTACCTATATTTACTTAATTGAAAGGAGCGATTTTAATATGACAGAGGAAAGAGGATGCGGTGGTTTTGGGTTTGGTAATGATTGGTTATGCTGGATATTGATAATAATTCTTATCCTATGTATCTGCTGTCCGGGATTTTTCGGTGGTTTCGGATTTGGAGGTAAATGCTAATTAGCAAGTACATACTGCAATAACCAGTAAACAATTTGGTAAGGGTCGCTGAACTGAGCAGCGGAACAACTATTCTCTAAAAATATCTAGGAGTATAGGAGTTTATAAAATCCTATTTTTGTAAATCTCTATACTGGAGTTTGTATTTCAAAAGTATGCCTAAGGGCACAAGTTCAAGAAATTGCCTAGCATGTAATATAACTGTAAAGTTTTATTCGAAAAATTTGACAAACGAAGTTTTCAAGTAAAAAGTGTGCTCAAAGTTATAAAAGGGAGGTTTGTCCTCCCTTTTATAATGTGCTTTGTAGCTGATGTTATATGTAAAAACAATCACACTCAGTATAAGTCCTCTAATATAATATATTAAGGTTTTATATCGCAAAGGAGGAAAAAACTTGTTTTCACCAGATCAACTTAATTCTCTTTCTAAAATCATATTAGAGAAGCTTGGTGTTAACGACACGAGAAACTATAATTTCGATAAATTTCATAAAAATAATTCCGATAAAAGTGTAATGAAACTTACTCCTACGCAAACTATGATAATTATAGGGGTTATAACAAATGCCCTTGAAGTAGATTCAGTATTAGTTGACAGAAACCAAGAAGTACAAGTTTTGTTATCTGGCTCACTAAAAAAGAAAACTGAACTTGAGAAAACTATCGAAGCCATTGGAAAATTGCCCTTTGAGGAGGTGTTAAAAGCTGTGATTAACAACCTATCGTAGAGACTTTGAGTACATAGCATTTGACAAGTTGATTTAAGCTAAAAGGTGCTGTATAAGTTGAAGCAATTTGACATATGACGTGAATTGTCATAAAATAGTAGTATAGCTTTTTTTGATGATCATACCTCAGTTGTGACTTGAGTCTTTTCGATGAGAATTTCATATATCTTCCCTAGTTCACATTTTCTAATTTAAATATTACAATAACGAACTTTTCGACTCACTTTATCGTCTAATTAATGTATAGGGTTTGTAATATGGGGGTGTTACCATGAAAAGGACTATTTTTTTAAGTGTTATTATCCTTTCGCTCTTCACAGGTTGCGGCAATGTAGATAATACAGGTACACAGACAAAGGTTCCTACAGAGGAATATAGTAATGTTTCTACAGAAGTATATAAGGATGTTTCTAAAGAGGTATATAGCGATGTATACAATATGGAGATTGAACATGAAGGTATTAAAATACCAGACCTTTCGAAGATTGACGAGCCCTTAAACAGTGGTGAGGAGATTGAAAGTATAAAGGACAGCCAGCAATACAATGAAGTTTTATTGAAAACTTTTGAGTCAAAGATACCGGAAGAAATTAATTTGAATGTAAAGTATGATAAATATCAAGTTCCTACAGAGTATTTATTGATAATGAGTGAAGGAGCCAATATTAGAGAAAAGCCTTCTGTATCGGCAAAAGTGATAAGAACTGCTCATTATTTTGAAAAGATTAATCTTATTGCGGAAGTTCAAGGGGAATTCCTTGACAAACATGGTACAGATAAATGGTATAAGATATCGTTTAAGTCAGAGGATAAAGTTCAGGAAGGGTATATCCTTTCAAAGCTTGCTCAGGTAAGAAATTTTCAATTTGACAAGATGGTAGAGTCAGTTAAGAAAGCTAAGAGTGAAATAGATGCCAATACTTCTGCATATATTACAAATTACAAGAACAGTCTAGGTACAGCTCCTTTATACAAAGGGAGTACAAAGGATAAGTTTGGAATTCAAAGGTATCAATCGGCACCTGCATATTACGAGCCAAATTTAGGCTCCGAGTTCCGATATTTTTCTGACGGTACTATAATATCAGTGATTGAAGAAACTGAAGGTTTTTATAAGGTGCGAGCCCTAAGCTTTGAAGGAGAATACTATGTTCCTAAAAAATATGTATCCTTCAGGGAATCGATAGAAACCTTGACAAAAGTTATTGTAGTTGATAGAAAAAATCAAAATGAGGGTGTTTTCGAACTTATTGAAGGTAAGTGGAATCTTATCTCCTACACATATGCTACAACCGGTGAAAATGCCAGATATAAATTACCCACAGATCTAGGATACTTTATGGCAATTGAAAAGGTGTCAAGATTTTTATACTTAAGTGATACAACCAAGCAAGTTGCTGGCTATGCACCATACGGTATAAGATTTAACGGAGGGGCATACATTCACGGAGTACCTGTGGATTACATAATTAAGAATGGAAAACGTGTAGATCCGGGTATGCAAGAATATTCATATACAATAGGTACTGTTCCTAAATCTCATAAATGTATAAGAAATTATACTAGCCATGCAAAGTTTTTATACGACTGGATTGAGATTGGAAAAAGTATAGTTATAGTAATTGAATAAGGCTCTTTGCAATTTTCTTTACATAACAAAATCAATACACTTTCTTATAAAAGAACGGGGTTGTAAAGGAGCTGTTACACTAAATTTCTTAGTGCAATAGCTCCTTGTTTTTTGAACATTTATTAAGTATTATCAAGACTTATTTATAGAGGTTTAATAAACATCTGTGTCCAGTACATTCTTCCTTTCCTGTCTTTAGCAAGCCCTACACCAATTTGTGTGAAGGAAGGGCTCATAATATTATTTCTGTGTCCCGGAGAGTTCATCCACGCATTCATTACTTGAGCGGGGCTTTGTTGACCCATGGCGATATTTTCACCAGCTGCAGAGTATCTGAGACCAAAAGATTCCATCATTTTAAAAGGGGAACCATAAGTTGGAGAGTTGTGGGCAAAATAGCCCCTGTCTATCATGTCTTGGGACTTATACCTTGCAACCCTTGACAGCTGCCAGTTTTGAGTTAATGCCTGAAGACCGGCTTTTGTCCTTTGAATGTTTACAAGCCTTATTACTTCGTTTTCCTGGGCTTTAACAGCATCTAGACTTGGTATTGTCAATTTCTGTCCAGGATAAATGAGCGAAGGGTTTTTTATTTGTGGATTTGCAGCTATTATTTCGCTTGTTCCCACTTGGTATTTACTGGCGATTTTCCACATAGTATCGCCAGATTTAACAATGTAGGTTTGTGGTTGTGCAAATACACTTATTGAAAACAATAATACAAAGAAGAATATTAAACTTATTCTCTTTTTCATAAATTAATCACCTCATGAATATTTTTATAATTAAGTCAATATTTTATGTTGTATATATTATGTTAGTATAGGAAATTTTTATCTTAGACACATTGATATATTTTGACATGAACATAATATTATTCTAAACTCTAATTAGCCAGATATTTTGTAATAAGCATTTTACATGGATATTGGGTATTGCAAAACATATATAATTAATAAAAGAGTGATTAACTGCAATTTCAAGATAATTTTGTTTGATTAAGAAAGGGTTTAAATGGTATGAAAATAAATCAGGTAATGGACATAGCTATTAAAGCAGGCAAGATTCTTTTGACCAAGGGTTCTGAGATATACAGGGTTGAGGATACCATAAGAAGAATATGCGGATACTATGAAGTAGAAGCAGAATGTTTTGTACTTCCTACTGGGATATTTATAACTGTTATAGGTAAAGAGGGAGAACCTATTTCCTATGTTAAGCGTATTACTGAAAGGACAGTAGATTTAAGCTGCATTGAAAAAGTTAATTCCTTTTCGAGAAATCTCCAAAAGAACACAATGTCCTATGAAGATGCAATTAAGATTTTAGATAATATAGAAAAGGATAAGGGATATAGATTTGGATTAAGACTTCTTGTTGCAGGAGTCACTGCTTTAGTATATACTCTTTTGTTTAGAGGTACTGTTAAAGATTCTATAGCTGCATTTTTTATTTCAATGCTGATATATATATCTAAAGAGAAAATATCACGGGCTGGAATATTCAGATTTTTCGAATATTTTGCTTCCGGTTTGATAGCAGCAAGCATAAGTGTTGTAGTTGTTAAGTTGTTCCCCTATCTAAATGTTTACAGGATAATTATTTCTTCAATTATGATTTTACTTCCGGGTGTGGCAACTACAAATGCACTTAAAGACGCACTTCGCGGAGATATTGTATCGAGTCAGTTTGGAATTGCAGAAGCAGCATTTATAGTTGTTTCGGTAAGTGCAGGAGTTGCTATTATATTATCATTTGGAGTAGGATGGATTTCATAATGAGAGAGATTATTCTAGCGTTTATAGCGAGCATATGTCCTGGCATAATGTATAATGTGACAAGAAGGAATTTATTTTGGGTTGGTCTGTCGGGTATGTTTGGATGGATTACATATAACTCAATGATTGAAGTTACTGGAAATGTAGTTTTTTCAAGCTTTTTAGGTGCAATTATAGTAGGGCTGTATAGTGAAAGTGTTGCTAGATTTCGAAAAGCTCCAACAACAGTGTTCTCAATCCCGGGGATTTTTCCTTTGGTTCCGGGAATTGCAATTTATAATTCTACACAGTACATAGCGGAAAACAATCTTTTAGAAGCTGCAACTACAGGAATACAAGCTATAGCTTGTGCAGCGGCTATTGCTAGTGGAATACTTCTTACTTCAGCAGTATTTCGTTTTCTGAAAAAATGGGGATAAAAATGTGTAAAGAACTACTGCCTAAACTTTTAGGCAGCAGTTTCTAGCTTGTTGTTCTATTGAGTCTTTAATTTCCTTTTGTAATGTGCAAATATCTCTTGAGAGCTTACCTAATGTAAAAAGGGTCCGTGTGTTGGATTCAGACGGCATTACCTTTGATTTCATAACTGAAGAAAAAAGGTAAATATCGTTTAGACTTTCGTGAATCAAATATGAGGCTCCAAATCTGGAAATATTACTTGACTCGTTTTCTTCACTAGTAGAAATGCGTACTACGTCCTGATTCTCAATTAAGTCGGCCAGCTGTTTTTTTACAGTATATATATTTCTTTTTGTGTTGTTGGAGATATACTCCTTGACATGATTGTAACTCTGTTGTAAATTTGGGAGTAGAAAGTCTCTAACGTAATGTTCCATATTATCGGGTTCTAAGTTCTCGACATCTAATACAGAATCAATTCTAGAGCTCTCCCATTCAGCTTTAGTAACACTTAAATCTTTCACATGAATCAGTCCTTTTCGTTTATTTGATTGAGAAGTTATGCAAGGTTTGATTGAGAAGTTTTCACAAAACGCGACCTAAGCAATCTGAAAAATTTAACAATTAATTACCAAGAAAATTATATAATAATTTTACAGAATAATCAACAGCATATTTGACAAAATTTTATAAAAAATCCTATGGAAAATTGGTGACTTTTATGGTGTAAATAAGATGATTCGAAAGAAATACATAGTTCACAGCTTGACACGAACATTAGTTTGGTGTAATCTGATTCCTAGGAACAGTACTTTGCAATTGCCTTTTACAAAATTTGATTTGATAGGCATTGTACTTTTGTGTTAGGATATTTTAGGTAGGAACTAACGCAGAATTTTCTGATAGGAGTGTGCACTACAAAATGTCAAGAAAAACTAAAGGTAAGCAATACGGTAATGAGAGCATAACCTCTTTAAAAGGAGCAGACAGGGTAAGGTTAAGACCTTCAGTAATATTTGGCTCTGATGGCATTGAGGGATGTCAGCATTCTGTATTTGAGATTCTTTCAAATTCTATAGATGAGGCAAGAGAAGGTTTTGGAAAAGTAATCGAAGTGACTAGGTTTAAGGATAATTCCGTGATGATAAAGGATTACGGAAGAGGAATACCACTAGATTACAATGAAAAGGAAGAGAGATATAACTGGGAGCTAGTGTTTTGTGAGCTCTATGCAGGAGGCAAATACACAAACAATTCCGGTGAAAATTATGAATTTAGTCTTGGATTAAACGGACTTGGAAGCTGTGCTACGCAATACAGCTCTGAATATATGGATGTTACCGTTTTCAGAGATGGATATAAATTTGAATTGCATTTTGAAAAGGGTGAAAATATCGGGGGACTGTCTAAGCAAAAGTCGAATTATGAACAGACAGGCACTACTATCAAATGGAAGCCTGACCTTGATGTATTTACCGATATAAATATACCCCTTGAGTATTATGCAAATATTCTAAAAAAGCAGGCAGTTGTCAATGCTGGACTTAAGTTTGTGCTCTACGATGAGGAATCCACGGAAGTTTATGAGTTTTGTTATGATAATGGCGTAATTGACTATGTAAATGAGATTTCCCAGGGAAAATCTTTTACAGGGATACAGTTTTATGAGACAAACACAAAGGGAAGAGACCGAGAAGACAAACCTGAATACAAAGTAAAGATGCAGATAGCATTTTGCTTTAACAACGAGATAAATATGATGGAGTACTATCATAATTCAAGTTTTCTTGAATATGGAGGTTCACCGGATAAGGCTGTAAAAAATGCCTTTGTGTATGAAATAGATAAATGCATAAAAGCAAGAGGTAAATATAACAAGGATGAAGCAAAGATTACCTTTCAGGACATTCAGGATAGTCTTATTCTTGTTTCTAATTCGTTTTCAACAATTACAAGCTATGAAAACCAGACCAAAAAGTCAATTACAAACAGGTTTATTCAGGAAGCAATGACCGACTTTTTAAAGCAGCAGCTTGAAGTATATTTCATTGAGAACAAAATGGAAAGTGATAAGATAATTGAGCAGATAATGGTAAATAAGAGAAGCCGTGAAACTGCAGAGAAAACAAGGATTAACATAAAAAAGAAGCTTGGTGGAAGCATTGATATATCCAACAGAGTTAAGAAATTTGTTGATTGCAGGACGAAAGATATAAACCGGAGAGAAGTTTATATAGTGGAAGGAGATTCGGCTTTAGGTGCGTGTAAATTGGGCAGGGACGCCGAGTTTCAGGCTATAATACCAGTAAGAGGTAAGATTTTGAATTGTTTGAAAGCCGACTATGATAGTATTTTCAAGAGTGATATAATCGTAGACTTATTAAAAGTTTTAGGCTGCGGTGTAGAAATAAAAAGCAAGTATAACAAGGAATTCAATACCTTTGATATTAACAATTTGCGTTGGAGTAAGGTTATTATCTGTACAGATGCTGATGTAGACGGTTTTCAGATTAGAACCCTTATACTAGCTATGTTGTACAGGCTAGTACCAACTTTAATTAATGAGGGTAAGGTTTTCATTGCCGAGTCACCACTTTTTGAAATAACGGTAAAGGATAAAACTTATTTTGCCTATTCCGATAAGGAAAAGAACGATATAGTTGCAAAATTAAAGGGGAAATATACCGTGCAGAGGTCAAAGGGTCTAGGAGAAAACGAGCCGGAGATGATGTGGTTGACCACTATGAATCCTGAAACAAGAAAACTTATAAAAGTAATGCCCGATGATATTGAAGGCACTGAGAGGATGTTTGATGTGCTACTTGGTGATAATCTTCCTGGAAGAAAGCTTTTTATAGAAGAAAATGGGTACAAATATTTAGAAATGATAGATGTTTCATAAGGTATAAATATATTAAACTTAAATTGAAATGATGAGTATTTTGGAAAGGTGAAATATATGGCTAAAAACCAGGTAATTGAGCAGAAAATAGTTGATACACTAGAAAAGAATTATATGCCTTATGCTATGAGTGTAATAGTTTCAAGGGCAATACCAGAAATTGATGGGCTTAAGCCATCACATAGAAAATTACTCTATACTATGTACAAAATGGGATTGCTCACAGGGGGAAAGACTAAGTCGGCCAATGTAGTAGGTCAGACAATGAAGCTTAATCCGCATGGAGATATGGCTATTTATGAGACAATGGTAAGAATGACAAGGGGTAATGAAGCACTGCTACATGCCTATGTCGATTCAAAGGGTAACTTTGGAAAGTATTATTCAAGAGATATGCAATTTGCTGCACCCCGTTATACTGAGGTAAAGCTTGATAAGATATGTGAGGAACTTTTTAAGGATCTTGATAAGGATTCAGTTGATTTTGTAGATAATTATGATGGGACCTTGAGGGAGCCTACTCTGCTTCCTGTAACATTTCCTAATGTACTTGTAAGTGCAAATCAGGGAATAGCCGTTGGTATGGCCAGCAATATATGTAGCTTTAATCTTAAAGAAGTCTGTGAAGCAACTATTCAATATATTAATAATGAAGATGTAGATATTTCCGAATATCTTAAAGCACCTGATTTCTCAACAGGTGGGCAGTTAATATATAAAGAGAAGGATATAAGAGAGATTTATAGTACTGGAAGGGGAAGCTTCAAGCTAAGGGGCAGGTATAGATTTGATAAAGAAAATAACTGTATTGAAATATATGAAATCCCTTATACTACGACAGCAGAGGCTATCATAGATTCAGTTATTGATTTGGTTAAAAAAAATAAGATAAGAGATATTGTGGATGTGAGGGATGAAACCGATCTTGACGGTCTTAAAGTTACTTTAGACTTAAAAAAGAACGTCGACCCCGATGCTTTAATGAATAAACTGTACAAACTAACCTCGCTAGAAGATAGCTTTGGTTGTAATTTTAACATTCTAATAAATGGACGGCCTAAGGTGCTTGGGATAAAGGGCGTATTGTCTCACTGGGTTGAATTTAGAGTTGATTGTATAAAAAGGCAAACGCTCTACGATATAAACAAAAAGTCGGATAAACTCCATTTGTTACTTGGTTTGGAAAAAATACTTTTAGATATAGACAAAGCTATAAGATTGATAAGAGAGACAGAAGAGGATGCAATGGTTATACCTAACCTTATGGAAGGTTTTGAGGTGGATCAGTTGCAGGCGGAATTCATTGCTGAAATAAAGCTTAGAAACTTAAATAAGGAGTACATTTTAAATAGGGTCAGTGAGATAGATAAACTTCAAAAAGAGATTGCACAGTTAAAAGATATATATGGCAATGACAAAAAGATAAAGAAGATAATTGTTAAGCAGTTAGAAGAAGTTTCTAAAAAATATGGACAACCTAGACGTACTGAAATATTGCATGAAGAATATGTTGAAGAAATTACAATAGAGCATTTTATTGAGGATTATAACTTAAAACTGTTTTTTACTAAGCACAATTATTTGAAAAAGATACCGCTTACATCCTTAAGAACAAGTCCTGAACATAAGCTAAAAGATGATGATTCTATAGTACAGGAAGTTGAAACTCATAACAAAGCTGATTTACTACTGTTTTCTAATAAACAAGTGGTTTATAAGATGAGGATTTATGAAATTGAGGATTGTAAAGCAAGTAGTCTAGGAGAGTACCTTGCCAATCTGTTAGGGCTTGATGAGAATGAAGAAATTATTCATATAGTTGCCACCGACGACTATAAGGGATATATGATTTTTGCCTTTGAAAATGGAAAGGTTGCAAAGATTGACTTAAATAGCTATGCAACCAAAACAAATCGTAAAAAGCTAGCTAAAGCCTACAGTGCTTTATCAAAAATTATATATATGAAATATATTTTAGAAGATGAAGAGTTGGTTGCCTTTAGCAGCCTTAACAAAGTACTTATATTTAATACTTCAAATATAAACCCAAAATCCACTAGAGACTCTCAGGGGGTTCAGGTACTTAAGCAAAAGAAGGGAAGCGTCATGACCAGCATAAGAAGTTTATCTGAAGTTGAGTTTAAGGATCTAGACTATTACAGGACAAAAAATATACCGGCTATCGGTTGCTATATCAAGGATGAGGATAAAGAGGACGCTCAAATCAAATTTGATTTTGATAAGAATTAACAAAAAGTTCCGGAGCTTATATTGCTTCCGGAACTTTTTGTTTATCTTAGTTTTTATACATTAGCAACTTCTTATCTTTGAAAGATTCTATTGTTTTCTTAGCCACCTCCTCAGAAAAATTCATTGTTATAACATTAGTAGATCCTTCTTCGATTTTTGCACTTTCTGTTTCTGTTATCATATCTAAATATAGTAACAAAATAAGAATTAGTAATGCACAAGCATAAAGGATTAACCCTTTTGATAAGCTTTGCGTTAAAAAACAAAAAGTAGTAAAAATTATTGGAAAAGTAACTACCAATGTTAGTGGGTGTAATAGCTTGTAAAAGTCGATCTTTCTAATAATTTTAGCTATAATCATGATGACCTCCTCATTTATAGTAATTCGTAAATAATTCAAATTTTTAGGAATGATGTTTTGTTTTTTTGATATTTTTGTAACAATCCTGTATAGAGTTTATATATTATACTATTTCGGGTCCTATTTATAGGGAACTGATTTTGTATTTATGTTTTGCTAAGTATAGCTTGGCGATTCAAGGAATACAAATAAATAATTATTGATTTTTGGAGGAACTAGATATGAAATTGTTAAAGATTATTGATGATTCAAGAAAGAAGAAAGAAAAAGCTAAAAAAGTTAAAGCTGCTAAAAAGATGGCAACTGCTGCAACAGTGGGTTCTGCTGTCGGAGCCATAGCAGGTGTGCTATTAGCACCTAAATCAGGTAAAGAAACAAGACAGGATATTGTAAATAATGTTAAGAGTACATCGGAAAATGTAAGGAATTCTGCTAGAGATATTAAAGAGAAGGCTGTTGGTGTTCAAAACAAGTTGAAATCTGTTTTAGGAAAAGCCAACAAATTAGTAGCAGATATTAAGGAAAAGAAATTACAAACAGTTGAGGTTCCTACGCAGGAACGGGATTCTGATGAGGAGTAATTCCTATATATAAAAATTATGTGAATTTTGAAGAATGCCTTATACTAAAAAGTATTCGGCATTCTTTTCGCATATTTATATATAATTCTAAAAGTTAACCTTTGAGGATTCAAATCATTAATAGTATTATATCATCAATATTAGTGTAAAGAAGGTATAAAGAACTTAGTGTGGCTATAACTGTTTTTTGTTGATGATACTATTGATCATTTGGTCAGATTGGTATTTATAAGCTTTCCGTCAGATCTAAGGGTGAGTTCGACACAAACGGTATCGTCAATATTGTTTGGATTGCTAAATACTCCTTCTATAATAATGTTTCCATCAGCTTTTTCAATGGCTTTAGCGGAAATAAAAATGCTATTATTTTCATAAACACCGAAAACTTTTTTCCATAAAACTTTTCCATTACTATCAAATTTCATGGCAACCATATTGGCATCATTTGGTGCGTTTCCTACAGCTAAGCTATTTCCATCGCTTAAATCAAATAGATCACAAAAGCTGGTATCGTTCTGCCAAGACTTGTATTCAAAGGAGTTACTGCGTACTTTTCCAAAAAATAATGCACACGAAACTATTATTATACAAAGAACTAAGAATGAATTTGTGTAGAACTTTGATTTTAGCATACAACTCCTCCTTAGAATCCAAAATGTTTATATTATGTTGAAGTCTATATCGGCAAAGTAATAGAATATTATTACAATAAATATAATATTTATGTTTAAATTATATATGCATATAATTAAGAATTTTTATGGAATAAGAAATTCACCATTAAACTAGAACTCTCGAGGTTAACAAAGATATCTTTGATAATCCTTCTTCTATAAAGTTTATTTTTCTTCAAATATCTCTCATTTTCTTAGAGTTTCATAATCTAAACAAAAAGCCTCATACCCATATAAACCCGCATAAGCATAAAATTTGAAGTTAGTGGTCGT
>JAAYPF010000133.1 GCA_012519925.1 Clostridiaceae bacterium | reverse complement strand
TTAGCGTAGAATTCCGTAGCCTTTCATGACCACAGCCAAACTGGACTATCAAGCACAACAATATTGTAAGTGACTATATATACTTAGTCTTATATTAAAATATATTGAAAAATGGGGAAACTCAAAGAATAACAGATATAAAGGTGGTAGAAATGTTATTCATTATTTACACATTTTAGTATATGTATTATAATGTGATAAAGGAGCTTGCATAAGATGTTATATTAAACTGCAATATAAATTAAAAGCTACATTCTATCGTGATAATACAATAAAAGTCTTCTATCATATATACTCAATAATATTTAGTGCAAAAACTTTTTTTGGGAAGAGGAAATTTTCAATTTAAATAGAATAATATTGTTAATAGAGTAATAGAGTTTGTTTATGGAAGTCTATAAGTTTATACAGAATTCTTCGTGACCTACAATTGGTTTTAAATAATATATTAATTATTAAAGGGGGAATTGGTATGAAAGACTTTACTTCTGACAAAATCAGAAATGTCTGCCTGATCTCGCATGGAGGGGCCGGGAAGACAACTCTTGCTGAAGCAATGCTGTTTAACTCAGGTGCTTTAGAAAGGTTTGGACGGGTTGAAGATGGGACTACTACATCGGATTTTGACCCGGAAGAAATAAAACGTAAGAACTCAATTGGCACATCAATATGTCCTTGCGAATGGAAAGATCACAAGATCAATGTAATTGACACCCCTGGGTATTTCGATTTTGTAGGAGAAGTTAAACAAGGCGTCAGAGTTGCGGACAGTGCAGTTATTGTAGTACCGGCCAAAAGCGGTGTAGCGGTTGGAACTGAAAAGGCCTGGGAATATGCAAATCAAAGAAACCTCCCTAGAATGTTTTTTGTAAATGGTATGGATGATGAACATGAAGATTTCTTTAAAGTTTTTGATCAGTTAGTGGATACTTTTGGGAAAAACGTTACAGCAATAGTAATTCCAATAAAAGAAAATGATAAATATATCGGATATGTAAATCTTATATCGATGAAGGCAAAGAAATTTGACAAGACTCAATTGGTGGATATAGATATTCCTGAAGACTTAAAAGATAAGGCTGAGGAAATAAGGGTTGCCTTAAAAGAGGCAGTGGCGGAGACAAGCGAAGAATTAATGACTAAGTATTTTGATGGTATTGAGTTTACTGAGGAAGAAATTTTTACGGGGCTGTACGAAGGGGTTAAAGATGGAACCTTAGTGCCAGTGGTCTGTGGTTCGGCGACAATGAACCTTGGGGTAAAATTTTTCATGGATTCAATAATAAAATTGATGCCATCGCCGCTTGAGTGTGGATCAATCAAAGCAACGAAACCAGGAAGTGATACACAAGTTGAATTAAAGGTACAACAGGATTCTCCACTTTCGGCATTAGTATTTAAGACTATAGCGGATCCTTTTGTAGGTAAAATTTCAATGATGAGAGTATTTTCTGGAGTGTTAAAATCTGATTCTATTGTATATAACACAACAACAGAGAAAACCGAAAAAATATCCCAGCTCTTTGTATTAAGAGGGAAAAAACAGATACCGGTAAGTACACTTGTGGCTGGAGATATAGGAGCAGTTGCAAAGCTTCAAAGTGTTAATACAAATGATACCTTATGTAATCAAGCAAATGCAGTCGTATTGGACAAAATTGAGTACCCTGAGCCTGTTATATCAATGGCAGTTGAACCAAAGGCAAAGGGAGATGAGGAAAAGATAAGCTCCGGACTCAATAAACTTCAAGATGAAGATCCTACCTTTAAGGTTTCATTGAATACAGAAACGCATCAAACTATTATTTCTGGAGTAGGCGAGATACACCTTGATGTAATTGTGAGCAAACTAAAATCTAAGTTTGGTGTATCGGTAAATCTTACAGACCCTATAGTTCCTTATAGAGAGGCAATCAAGAAGAAGGTTAAAGTTGAAGGGAAGCATAAAAAACAATCGGGCGGGCATGGGCAATACGGACACGTCTGGATTGAGTTTGAGCCGGGAGAAAATGAGGGCTTGACTTTTGAAGAAAAGATATTTGGAGGGGCTGTACCAAGGCAGTATTTCCCAGCAGTTGAGAAGGGACTTTTGGACAGTATCAAAAAGGGAGTGTTGGCTGGATATCCAGTAGTTAACTTGAAGGCTACCCTTGTTGATGGTTCTTACCATGCAGTTGACTCCTCAGAAATGGCTTTCAAAATTGCAGCTAGCTTAGCTTATAAAAAGGGGCTTGAACAGGCTAATCCAGTACTACTTGAACCAATAGCACATGTTGAGGTTTTTGTACCTGACAGTTATATGGGTGATATAATAGGTGATCTCAATAAAAGAAGGGGAAGAGTTTTGGGGATGAATCCACAGGAAGGAGGAATCCAGCAGGTTATAGCTGAAGTGCCACAGGCAGAAATGTTTAAGTATGCTACTGATTTGACTTCTATGACTCAAGGAAGGGGTAGATTCAAGCTTTGGTTTGAAAGATACGAGGAAGCACCACCTAATGTGAGTCAGAAAGTGATAGAAGCATCTAAGAAACGATTAGAAGATAGTGAAGTTGTATAATTAACTAAGACATTATATAAAAAGGGTTACTAAATACCAATTCAATCAGTAACCCTTTTTTGTTCTGCTTTCAAACAAAAGACTCAAAAGTTCTACTAAAGGAGAAACAAAAATGCTAGACATTAAGAAAAAAGAACGTGTATGGGAGATAGATTTTTTAAGAGGCTTACTGATTTTATATATGATACTTATGCACCTTCTGTATGATCTTTATTATTTGTATAATATAAATATAAACTATGAGGGTGGAATTCTTGCCTTATCTAGGGTCTTGTTTTCACCGTTATTTATTATAGTATCTGGGATAAGCACAGCCTTTAGCCGAAATAGTTTCAAAAGAGGATTTATGGTTTTTCTCGTTGCAATGGGTATAACTTGTGTCACGTATATTATGGACAAGGAAGTGTTTATTGTATTTGGGATTTTACACTTTTTGGGAGTTTGGATGATGATATCACCGATATTAAAAAAGCTATCAAACTCTCTGTTAATGGCTATGAGTGGGGTGTTTATGATTATTAGTATAATAATGCCCAACATCAAAGTTACTCATAACTATTTATTTATATTGGGGTTTTATAATTCATCATTTCAATCTCTTGACTATTATCCACTTCTTGAATATGCGTGGGCTTTTTTGCTGGGCATGTGGTTGAGTAGAATATTATATAAGGAGAAAAAAAGTATTTTCTCTTTTACTATTAAAAGCAGGTTTGTGAATTTTATAGGTAGAAATTCGTTATACGTATATGTCATACACCAACCTGTAATACTATTGTTGCTTGAGTCTATTATGAGAATTATACGCTAATGAACTATCTTAACTTAAAAAGTTTCGAGTATACAAAACCACTCCTTTGAAAAAAATAAACTATGATAAACTAAAGAATTAATATTTTTTAAAAGGAGTGGTTTTTTGTGGCAAATAAAAACAATAAGACAAATATCAAAGACGAAAGAACTGAAGATGTTACAATGTATGGAGATTTTATAGCATCTTTTGACCAATGGATGACACCGGATAAGCAGAGAGAACGGGCAAGACACTTAGCAGAGGTTACAAAAGAAATATCTCCCGATCTTAAAAATAAAACTGGTAAGAAAAGAAGTAAATAGAAGTTAGGATAAATATACTCGAATATAAGGGATTTATTTTAATCCCTTGGGTATATTTGATTAATTTTTACGTATCGATATGTTGAACTGATTTTAGAAATATTTTATAATATAATTAAAAGTCAAAGAAAGTCAAAATCAAGAGAGAAGGTGATAGATATGGCAAAACTTAGCGATCTAATTGAAGCGTTTATAAAACAGTTAATCAGTGACACTGACGGTACTGTGGAAATTCAGAGAAATGAGCTTGCCAACCAGTTTAATTGTGTACCTTCTCAGATTAACTATGTCATTGATACTAGGTTTACTACCGAAAGAGGTTATTATGTTGAAAGCAGGCGTGGTGGTGGAGGGTATATAAGCATCCGTAGAGTTAGTATAGAGCATAAGGGCAAGAACTATCTTATGCACATTATCAATTCTATGGGAGATAATATTTCTCAACATTCAGCACTGGTATTTATAAACAATTTTATAGACTATAATGTTGTTTCCGAAAGGGATGGATTGCTACTGAAGGCGGCTACAAGTGATAAGGCCTTGTCACTTGTGCCTGTTGAAGATAGAGGAAATATTAGGGCAAGTATACTGAAAAATATGTTAGTCAGTCTGCTGGTATAGAAAAGGAGTGAGGCATATGCTTTGCCAGAATTGTCAAAAAAGGGTTGCAAATATACAGTATACGCAAATTGTAAACAACAATAAACATGTTATGTATCTTTGCGAGCAGTGTGCGAGGGAAGAAGGAAAGTTTATATCAGGATCACCACTTAGTATAAACGATTTTTTTTCTGGCATGATGGGATTTTCTGTAAGACCTTCAGTTACTGAACAGCAGCTGATATGTGATAAATGTGGTATGAGTTACGAGGAATTCAAAAAGGTGGGAAAGCTTGGCTGCGAAAACTGTTATAAGGTGTACGGAGATAAGCTGATGCCTATTTTGAAGCGGTTGCACGGCAATATACAATATAATGGGAAATTACCTAAAAGGGTTTCGGAAAATGTTAAGGTTTCTAAAGAAATAGACGCTTTAAAGGAGCAATTAAATATTGCAATAAAAAGTGAGGAATATGAAAAGGCAGCTGAAATTCGAGATAAAATAAGAGCCTTAGAAAAAAATAGTGTTTAATAATACTTTGGATTTGGAGGTGATCTTGTGAAAGGCTGGTATATTGAAAAGGGTCCAGAATCGGATGTGGTCATGAGTAGTAGAGTGCGTCTAGCACGTAATTTTAAGGATTACCCTTTTCCCTTTAAGATGAATATGGAAGAGGGAGAAAAAGTAATTAAAAGAGTTAAGGATGCTGTTTTAAATAGCAGTACAGCAACCTGTGACTATGAATTTATAGATATGCTTAATATGGAGCCCATTGATAAGCAGATTTTAGTGGAAAAGCATCTTATTAGTCCGAATTTAATGGCAGGAAGAGTTGCATGTGGGGCTATAATAAGTAAAGATGAAAAAGTAAGTATTATGATAAATGAGGAAGATCATCTTAGAATCCAGTGTTTGTTTTCAGGTTTACAACTTGATAAAGCATGGGAACTATGTGATAAAGTTGATAGTCTACTTGAGGAAAATATTGATTATTCTTTCAGCGAGAAGTTTGGTTACCTTACCTGTTGTCCTACAAATTTAGGTACAGGCATTAGAGCTTCAGCTATGCTTCATCTACCAGCACTTACAATGACTGGCTATATAAGAGGCATGTTAGAGATATGTGGAAAACTTGGAATTGCAGTAAGAGGCATATATGGTGAAAACAGCGAAGCACTAGGCAACTTATTTCAGATATCAAATCAGATTACTTTAGGGCAATCGGAAGAGGAAATTATTAATAATATTACTAATATAGGAAACCAAATAATTAATCAGGAAAGAATGCTTAGGGCAGAGATGTATAAGCAAAATCCTTCTAGATTTGAAGATAAGATTTACCGATCTTTAGGGATACTATCTAATGCGAGGATTATTTCCTCAGAAGAGAGTTTTAAATTAATTTCCGATGTTAGACTCGGTGTCGATATGGGAATAATTAAGAATATTGATTCAACAAAGTTGAACGAAATACTTCTTAATATTCAGCCGGCAAATCTGCAGAAGAATTTTGATAAGATTTTAAGCCCCGATGACAGGGATATTAAGAGGGCAGAAATGATACGAGAAAAACTAAGTTAAAATAGTGTGTTATAAAGGGGACATTATGGCGATAAATAAGGTAGTGTACTGGTGCGATAATTCTATATGAAGGAGGAGTTCAACATGTATGGACGTTTTACTGAAAAGGCAGAAAAAGCAGTGAGTCTATCACAAGAAAGTGCAATGACTTTAGGTCATAATTATGTTGGAACAGAGCATTTACTGCTTGGTTTAATAAAAGAGGGAAGCGGAGTGGCGGCAAAAGTGCTGCAAAATCAAGGAATAACTGAAGATAAGGTACTTAAAGAAATAGAAGAGTTAATTGGACGTGGAGAATCCACTGGCGAGCAACCTTTAGGCTTTACACCTAGGACTAAAAGGGTGCTTGAATTAAGCTTTAGGGAAGCTAGGAGAATGGGGCACAATTATATCGGAACAGAACACCTTTTAGTAGGAATACTTAAAGAGGGTGAAAGCGTAGCGGTAAGAATTTTGATGGATCTAGGTTTAGAGCCGCAAAAACTTTATTCTGAAGTGTTAAAAATGTTCTCTGAAGAGTCACCTGGTGCAACGGGAGTTCCAAAAAATAATGCTGCTAGTTCAAATACCCCGACTCTTAATCAGTTTGGAAGAGACTTAACTGATATGGCTAGAGAGGCAAAGTTTGACCCCGTTATTGGAAGAGATAAAGAAATTGAAAGAGTAATTCAGATATTAAGTAGGAGAACTAAAAACAACCCTTGCGTAATAGGTGAACCGGGTGTGGGAAAGACTGCCATTGCTGAAGGATTGGCACAAAAGATTGTTGAGGGCAATATCCCGGAAATGCTAAAAGATAAAAGGGTAGTAACTCTGGATTTATCATCTATGGTAGCAGGTGCAAAGTATAGGGGTGAATTTGAAGAAAGGCTTAAAAAAGCCCTTGAAGAGATTAAGAAGGCAGGAAACGTAATACTGTTTATAGATGAGATGCACACAATTATAGGAGCTGGTGCGGCAGAAGGTGCTATTGATGCCTCGAACATATTAAAACCGTCCCTCGCAAGAGGTGAAATACAGGTTATAGGTGCAACAACTCTCGATGAATATAGAAAGCATGTTGAAAAGGATGCTGCATTAGAAAGAAGGTTCCAGCCCATAACAATAGGAGAGCCTACGATAGAAGAAGCTATTGAGATATTAAAGGGTGTAAGGGATAAGTATGAAGCTCACCACAGAGTTAAGATTACCGATGAAGCTGTTGAGGCGGCAGTAAAGCTTTCAGATAGATATATAACAGAGCGTTATTTACCGGATAAAGCAATAGATTTAGTTGATGAAGCAGCATCAAGAGTGAGACTTAAATCCTTTACAGCTCCTCCAGATTTAAAACAACTTGAAGAGCAAGTGGAGAAGCTGAGAAAAGAGAAAGAAGATTCAATAATATGTCAGGAGTTTGAAAAAGCGGCACGAATAAGGGATGAAGAACAGAGATTGAAGAATGAGTTGGACAAGGCCAAAAGTGACTGGCAACAAAAAAATCAGACTACTACAGATACTGTTACAGAAGAGGAGGTTGCAGGAATTGTAGCCGATTGGACTGGTATACCTGTTAAACGTCTTGCAGAAGAAGAAACAGAAAGACTCATGAAAATGGAAGAAACTCTTCATAATAGGGTAATAGGTCAGGAGGAAGCGGTTAAGGCAATTTCAAAAGCAATTAGAAGAGGAAGGGTTGGTCTTAAAGATCCGAAAAGACCAGTAGGCTCATTTATATTCTTAGGACCTACAGGAGTTGGAAAGACTGAGCTTAGTAAGGCTCTTGCTGAAGCCTTGTTTGGCGATGATAATTCCATTACAAGAATTGATATGTCCGAGTATATGGAGAAGCATAGCGTATCTCGCCTAGTCGGTTCACCACCTGGATATGTAGGGTATGAAGAAGGTGGGCAACTTACTGAGAAAGTGAGAAGAAAGCCTTATTCAGTAGTGTTGTTTGACGAAATTGAAAAGGCACATCCTGATGTGTTTAATATATTGCTACAAATTCTCGAAGATGGACGACTTACCGATTCTCAAGGAAGAGTAGTTGATTTTAGAAATACAGTAATCATTATGACATCAAATGTTGGAGCAAGGCTTATAACAGAACCAAAAAGGCTGGGATTTACTTCAGCCAATACTGAAAAAGCAAAGACCTATGATGAAATGAAAAACAATGTTATGGGCGAGCTTAAGAATACCTTTAGACCTGAGTTTCTAAACAGAGTGGATGAGATAATTGTATTCCATCCATTAGAGGAAGAGCACTTAAAGAGCATTGTAGGGCTAATGATTGAGAGCTTGGCAAAAAGGCTTAGAGATAACGCAATAGCTTTAGAAGTTAGCGAAGATGCTAAAATGCTTTTGGCAAAGAAAGGATTTGACCAGGTATATGGTGCAAGACCTTTAAGAAGAGCTATTCAAAGCATGGTGGAAGATAAATTAGCGGAGGAGATGCTTGAAGGAAGAGTTCGAGCGGGTGACAAGGTGCTTATTAAAAGTAAAGATGATGATCTGGTTTTTAGTAAAGAATGACCAAATAGCCAGAGCTAATCGCTCTGGCTATTTGGTTGGCAGATTTTACGAACTAGTCATTGTGTAGGCTGCTTTTTGAAATGGACTTATATGAAGAATGACTAAATTAAATTTTAGTTAATAATAAAAAGGGTATACAAAGAGGAGGGTGTGTATGACAGGAGCATATTACAACAAGGAATACAGAAATGTGTTTTTAGAGCTTGGATATCCAGAAAAGGAAATTAAGGACAAAGTAGAGCAAACATTTAACACTATGTTTTTTGGTTCTGACGACGAAAGAATCTACCATGAGGTTGGAGATGATATGGGATACATAGTGGATACGGGAAATAACGATGTCCGTTCCGAGGGAATGTCCTACGGTATGATGATGTGTGTCCAAATGGATAAAAAGGAAGAGTTTGACCGTCTATGGAAATGGGCAAGGACCTACATGTATCATGAGGAACATTCTGATCAGAAGGGCTATTTTGCATGGTCTTGTGAACTAAATGGGGAAAAAAGATTTCAAGGTGCAGCACCTGATGGCGAAGAGTATTTTGTAATGGCACTTTTCTTTGCAGCAAAGAGATGGGGAAATGGTGAAGGTATCTTTAATTATGAAGCACAGGCACAGCAGATTTTGCACGATTGCGTACACAAGGGCGAAAAGGGAAATCCCGGTTATCCTATGTGGGATCCAAAAACAAAGCTAATCAAATTTACGGCTGAGCTACCATTTACCGATCCCTCTTATCATATTCCGCATTTTTATGAGCTTTATGCTTTATGGAGTAGGGAGGAAGATAGGGAATTCTGGAAGGAAGCGGCAAAAGCAAGCAGGGCATATTTGAAAAGGGCATGTAATTCCGTTACAGGATTGAGTCCGGAGTATTCTGAGATGGATGGAAATCCTCTTGTGAAATCATGGCCCGGTGATTACAGGCGTGACCTCTATTATTCAGATTCATACCGTACCATAGCAAACATAGCTATGGACTATGCTTGGTTTACACAAGATATGAATCGTGAAGATGATTGGCACTGTGAGATTGCAGATAAATTGCAGTATTTTTTCTGTAATACAGCTAAACATTGTCAAGATGGAATCTATGAGATAGATGGAAGAATCATTCCAGGCAAGGCACTTCACCCTGTAGCAATCATTGCGACAAACGCACAGGCCTCACTAGCAGCAAAAGGACCCTACAGAGAAGAATGTGTAAGAAAATTATGGGAGACACCGCTTCGTACCGGTGATAGGAGATACTATGACAACTGCTTGTACTTCTTTGCACTTTTAGCACTTAGCGGAAACTACAGGATTTATATGTGATAGCACAAATAACATGTAAACTCACTAATTTCATGGAATTTGTTCTAGGGCTTTAAGGGGGCATGGCCCCCTTTATTCATTTCTTAAGAAAGTGCATTGAAATCATTAAATAACAAAATTCTTGAACAGTAGAAGATGCAAGGGTTACAAAAGAAATATAAAAGTGTACCATATGGGTTTGAATGGGGGATAGCCCTCTTTATTCTTGCAAAGAATTTATTTCACTAGGTATATTTACGTATTGATAAATTCGCTAAAAAACAATTTAACCCGTTTATAGAGTTTGCAATCTTTCCTAACCGCTCGCTTAATTTGGCACAGGTAATCAAAATATATATCTATAAAATTAGTCTCCACTCCATATCCACCATAGACAATTTTATTATAGGTTAAAATCAAGTCGCTATATTTAAACTCACTGACAATCCCAGTAGCATCAATCCTCTTTGCATATTCTAGAGGTGTTTCATAATGTTTTTTTGGTAGTTTACTTGCACTCAAGTATTCTAAAACGATTTTATGTATTGTTTTTACCTTATAGGAAGCATTCCCTTTTCGGAAAGCATTTTTACTTTTCCTGATTCTAATAGTCATATATATTAGAAGCCCTAAAACTATAGGCAACCCAACATAAAGGAGGATTTTTATTATTACAGCTATAGTCTCTTGGCTTGCCTTCGTGTGTTCATCAATAGCTTCTATTTCATCCTCTTGTAAACTTTCATTCACATTTGAGCTCATTACATAAATGCCAGTACTTTCAAACATAACCCATCCATAACCTTTAAAGTAAACTTCGATCCATGCGTGGGCATCAGAGTCATATACAGGTCTATAGCCTGAGTTTAAGGATTTATAGTAGGGAGCTCCAGAGTTAAAATTAATAGTTGTATCTACCTTAAAGCCAGTTACATAGCGGGACGGAATATTTATACTCCTAAGTAGTAAAACCGCTGCAGATGAATAATGTTGACAAAAGCCCTCTTTACTTTCAAATAAGAAGTGTTCGATTTTGTCTGATTCGTCTTTAGGTACTTTAGGAATAGGATTATAGGTATAATTTTCTTTTAAGTATTTAATGATTGCTTCTATTTTGTCATAATCATTATTTAATCCTTCTGTAATACTTAATGCTAATTGCTTTAGCCTTTCATTATCGTAACCTTCATATTGAGGAAGGCTGTTTCGTAGCTTGACTTCTCTTAAAGTTTCTTTAAAGCTTGACGTGTTGTTTATATTTAAGGAGTCAAAGGAAAAAACAATATCTTTCTTACTGATTTCGGAGGTGTAATTTTCTATGCGATAAGTTCCTCTGGTTTCATCATGGGAAATAATTATATCCGAATCTTCTACACTAATATTATCTATGTATGGAGCTACAAACAAAATAGGTGATTTAATGCCTGTATAGTTAATAATAACGTTTTCCATTTCTCCGATTTCTTCAAAACTATTATAGATTCTATTTTCAGTCGTTTGTAAGGTTTCGCTTTGTGACCATTTATTGTGGGTATATGTATCATACACTATTGACTTCAAATATTCTGTATTTCTTGTTTTTAACTCAAATAATTCAATACCTTCAAAGGTGAATTCGTCTTTAATATTTCCACTTTTAGCGACTTCAAAGACGAATTTTTCATAGGGGTCTGTAATCTTTATTACGCTATTTGGATTAACTGTTTTTACTTTTGCTTGAAAGGGATATGGGATGGAACGAAAAAGCATTTGGGATATGCCGATAATACATAGGGTATATATAATTGCTATGTTAATAAAAGGCAGAGCACCTTTCTTTTCTTCCTGCTTATTCTTGCAGTAATATATATGAAAATAATAAAGTATGCTGCAAAAAATAAAAAATATAAAGGCAAAGCGGTCAGTCATGGAATTTAATCTGTTTACAACAAAACCAGAAGATAAAGCAATAAGGGAAAGGAGTATATAAGCGTGACCACTAAATTTTGACGCCTTATTTTTTAGCAAAACCATGTATATAATAAGCGATAGCAAAAAAATAATGGCTATTTGCCTTGGAATATCTATAGAAGTAGCTTCATTGGTAATAGATTCAAAATAGGGCAGTATGAAGGTGCTAATACTATCAAAAATTAAATTCTTATTTCCTAACAGGTACATAATAAATAATGTACTGCCAGATATTAAAGCTAATGCTGATAATGAAATTAGACTTCTTTTCTTATTGCCAAATATAGTGATGGTAACAAGGAAGCCTAAAAAGGACAAAAATAGAACATATATAAAGGGTACATCATATCCAAATATGCTAGATAGTAAAAAAGTCCATCCTAAGCCATATATAAATATTGACAGCATTTATGCCACTTCCAATCTACAAAGTTCGTTCTCGTAACTAATTTTATATATCTTTATATTGTTCGAAATTAACTTTAATAAAGGTTGTTTGTCTTGAACAGCTAAGCTATTTCCTACTTCACATTTTGCTTCATTAATTATATATACACTTATATCCGTCAATTTAAGACGGTTTAGAATAATGTATTCACTTAATTCTTTAGTAACATAGGGAGTAAAAATCATTGTGTTTATATATTGTCTAGAACCATTCAGTTCTTTTTTTAGAATGCTAATAAACTCTTTTCCTGAAAACATCATATTTGCTAAAGCATTGTAGAACTGACCAAAATCATTATTATTGTTCCCTGATATAGATTGGTTGTCATGTTTGTAATAAGCAAGGCGAAGGGGAGTATTGTTTTGTAGTAAATATTTTATAGTGGCAACAACGCTCTCAATGATATAGTCTTGAATCACAACATTTTGTTCAAAGTTAAAAGGTAAACCATCGGAATTAATAATTATTTTAGTGTGACAATTAACACTGCCCTCATACTGTTTAGTTAAAAGCTTTGATTGCTTTGCACTTAATTTCCAGTGAATTGTCTTTAATGAATCTGCAGCTCTATAGTCTCTTACATTGGAAAAGATACTAGGATCTTTATTCGTTTTACTGACAATACTTTCTGTTGTTTCAATCAAAGAAGTGTTTTTATTACCTTCTTCTAGTTCTCGTATTTTCGGATAAACTAAAATTTTGGGGTTTTCTATAGATTTAAAGTTTAGTTTAAATAAGTTGAAAAAGTCTCGGATACTTATTACTTGGATACCTATGTGATAGCACCCTCTGTACCGGCAATCAACCCTTTTAGCTGTCTCTTTAACTTCATCGGGATATAATATGAATTCATCTTCTTCACCTAATATCGTATCTTTAAAGAGTACCTTGCTGTCTGTAAAAGTAATTGTCATAGGGCAAAATAGTAATTTTGTATGATTACTTATCTTATAAGAGTAGGTTATGACATCCCCTTTTACTACAATACGTTGATCAACGTTTTCCAATAATCTGAAAGAGGTTAATGTAAAAAATGCAAATGATAGAGATATAAGGGGGAATACCAATGCACCAAAGAAAAGCATTGTAGATAAATAGCCGTCCTTATAAATTCCTAGAATAATTGTAAAAACTAAGAAACATAAGTATAGGATCCTGTTTTTAAGCAATTTAGACACATCCCTTACTCTAGAGTTTTATTCTGGTACTGTTATCCTTTTTAGAAGTTCATATAGTATATCTTCTACTGAGATGTTTTCGTACTTAGCTTCTGGTCTTGGAGTAATTCTATGACCTATTACTGGTAATAATACTTTTTTAACATCGTCGGGGGTCACAAAGTTTCTATTTTGATAATATGCCCATGCTTTAGCTGCTCTCGCAATTGCTAAAGTTCCGCGGGGACTTATGCCGAGCTCGATTTGGTTACTCTTTCTTGACTCTTGAGCAATTTTAATAATATATTGAGAAACCTTTTGATTTATATTGACTTTTAATATTTCCTCTTGTACCTTAAGAATTTCTTCTAGTGTAATTACAGAATCTAAATGCTCAAGGGGAGTTTCTTGTCCGTAAACACTTAAAATTCCAAGCTCTTCTTCTTCATTTGGATAACCTATGGATATCTTCATAATAAATCGATCTAACTGAGCCTCGGGTAGAGGATAAGTACCTAAATGTTCTATTGGGTTTTGAGTGGCTATAACCATGAAAGGTTTTGGCAAATGATACAACTTGCTGTCAACAGTAACCTTCTTTTCTTCCATAGCTTCTAATAAACCTGACTGGGTTTTAGGAGGTGTCCTATTAATTTCATCGGCTAAGAAAATATTCGCCATAATGGCACCTTCTACATATTCAAATTCATTGGTCTTTGGATTGAACATAGAAAAGCCTGTAATATCCGAAGGCATAACGTCGGGTGTACAGGAGATTCTTTTAAACTCTCCACCAATGGTTTTGGATAAAGCCAATGCCAAGGTGGTTTTACCTGTTCCTGGCACATCTTCAATTAATACATGACCATCACAAATGAGTGCAAGACATAATAATTCAATAGTATCTCTCTTTCCAACAATAACCTTTTCAATGTTGTTGACCATTCTTTCGATGACATTATTTTCTTTACCCATAATACGACCTTTCCCTCTGATGTTTTTAACATAGTTATCTGATAACTATATTAGCGAGTTTTATATATTCTTCTATCCATTATTATAGTTTTTTTCTGGGATAAAGTAAATGACAACAAATAAAGTGAGCTAAGAATGTTAACGTAGATATTTTGAAATTGCCATAAACTGATTTTTGGGTATTTTCATATACAGTATTATTTGATAAAATAGTTGTTAGATGGTTTTTTCTAAATCAAGATTATATTTTTGTAATGACTCATGTCACATGAATAATCAATAGGCTATTTTACGGAGATTGTCTCGATGAGCTTATGTTGTAAAGGGGGATACTTACTAACATTCTGTAGCCGAAGCTTAAGTTAAAGGTTGCATGTGATTGTCTGCTTTAAATTCTCATAATGTTATTACAAAGAAGCCTAAGTGACCAATTTTTAGTCGAAATATTAATTTAGGCAAAGGAATCTTTTGGCTCATGGTTTTATCAAAATTTTGCAATAGGGGGAAGCGCAATATGATGATTTATTTGGCGTTAGGAGTACTTATTATTTCCTTGGTAGCTTTTTTTTATGTAACCTTATCGAATGTTAAGTTTAAAGGAGGTCCTTCTGGTGGATATGGTAATGTACTTGACAAAGAAACTAGAGACCGTTATGTAAAAAACATTACCAGCGTCATGAAAACATTCAATTTAAAAACAATAGCAGGTACAGTTACTGAATTTATGTATTATTATATTGACCAGACGACAGCAGTTTTAAAAAGGGTTGGTATCCGCAAGGAAGTTGAGATTATTGAAGCTAATACTCCAGAGGCAAATAATGCTTCGGTGAATATCGTTGTAAGTGACGGGAAAAACAACATGACTACAGCACTGGTAAGCGGAAAGTATGTAGAAAAATACATAGACAACGTAACAGAAAAAGTTTTATATGAAAAAGTAGTAGAAGATGGATATTATGTTTTGGAGATGCTTCGCAGTGACCATGTTGAACGCCAAAATGCAAATTTCTGCTCTAACTGTGGTTCACCTATGAAAATTGAAGGGGATTTCTATATATGCCCGAACTGTGGCACGAAGTATACAACCGAATCCGCAAATTGGATTGTGGCAAATAGCTATTGTTATAACAATAAGACTGGGAATATTCAAGGATTTATGGTTTTGCTGCCAATAATTATTATGTTTGGCGTGGCGATAATTTCGAATTTTACTTCTTGGAAAATGAAGGCGTTATCTGTTTTTATTGATTTAGTTGTACTTGGAATTGTACTTTTCTATTGTGCATGGATTGCAAAGCTAATGAGTGGTATAAAGAAGATTGCTGAATATGATAAAGAGTTTTCGAAAAAGAGTTTTGAGAAGAGGGTTGGTTATCTGGTCCGTGCATATGAAAGAGCTAGAGATTTGGATGTTTCAAAGGTAAAACCGTTTATGGAACCATCACTTTATGCAAAACTGAAGGAGCAGAATAAGTATGATGAGTTTTACATGTTGGATTTTGATATAAAGAAATTGGTAGTTAAGGATTTTGAAATAAAAGATGGTAAACAGCTTGCATATGTGAACTTAGATGTAAATAAAGTTACCATTAATGAAAAGAAGAAGGTCAAGAAAAGAAGCGGCAAATATGATATCACCTTATATAGAAATAAAGATACAATGACAGATGTAAAGCTAAATCCTGAGGTGATTACTTGTGAAGCATGTGGACGCAATGTTAACTTAACGGTTGATGGAAAATGTAAATCTTGTGGCAATGCTTTCGATCTTGCTAACTATGATTGGATTATTTACGATGTAAGTGATATTAAATAGAAGTACACAAAGGATGACGAATAAATATTAAACTAATTTCCTAGGAGGTATATAATATGGGGTTGATAAAACAGGCTATAGCCAGCACAAAGGATCAATTTAATCAGCTGTTAAAAGCAGGAACTGGAAGTTTGGGTAGTGTATTGTCCGACAAGTTTAAGGTGATTATTGAATGTCAGAATATGGGTGATAATATTCTGATGATGAAGAAATCATCTCAGACCGGTCGTATTCCTAGAGAAAGTGCAATTGTTGTGCAACCATCTCAAATGGCAGTTATTGTAGATAGTGGACGTGTTGTGGATGCTACTGCTGAACAGGGGGTGTACTTGTTCGATCAATCTACTACTCCATGTTTTTTAGCTGGAGATTTTGGCGATGCCATTAAGACTTTGTGGGAGCGTTTCACATTTGCTGGGGCAACTCCGAATACCCAAGAAGTTTACTATTTTAACATAAAAGAGATTATGGATAATGGATTTGGAACTGCTACACCTATTCCTTACAGAGATTGGGAACATCCTATTTCGAATCCGAGAGTTCCCGGTGGGTTGATGCCCATGAATGTGAATATAAAATGTTATGGTAAATATACATTTAAAATTGTAGATCCAGCAGTGTTTATGCAGGAGGTTTGCGGTACTGCAAAAATGTATGAAAAGGAAGATTTGGTTGAACAGATGAGAAGTGAAATAAACGCTGCATTTAAGTCGGTTGTTAATCGCCTTGGTTCGGATGACTATAAAGTATATGCAACCCAACTATCCTCACAGGATCAGTTGATCCGGAGTATTATGGATGAGGAAGTTTTAGACGCACCAATACGTAGACGTGGCATTCATATTGTGTCCTTTGCTATTGAGAGTGCCCAGTTTGATGAAGCGTCCAAAGCTAAGATTGATCAGTATGAAATAGGCTCTGATGCACTTACACAGCAAGGTATAATGACTTCTTCCTATGCAAAAGCAATGGAGAATGCAGCTGGAAATGCAAATGGAGCAGCAAATGGATTTATAGGTCTCGGAATGATGAATATGGCATCAGGCGGAGTCTTTGGGAATGTACCTCAGAATGTAGGAAATCAAGCTGGGCAGCAACCAACAGCTAATACGAGCCCTTCGCCACAGCCACAAACACCTGGTGTAATGTGTACTAATTGCGGCAAACCTGTTAATGGAAGGTTCTGTTCTAGCTGCGGAACACCGGTTCCGGAGAAGAAGCTTTGCCCTGTATGTAAAATGGAAGCATCCGGGAAGTTTTGTTCTGGCTGTGGTACAAACTTAGAAGCACCAGCAAAGAAGCATTGTTCGGATTGTGGTGCAGAAGTGCCTCAAAAGTTTTGTCCAAATTGCGGAAAATCAGTTGATTAGAGTATAAGAATAAAAGTTGGTGGTTTCTGTGGGAACCACCAACTTTTATTCGTTTTATGATACCCTGAGGGCTCAACATTTAGATCTACAGATGTTTTAGAGGGCAAAGCTTTATGAGGGGACTCCACCGGACTTCTCAAGCACTTATGATTTGGGTACAGAGATTTATGGAATTAATGAAGTGTAACGACTAGAAGGATGTAGCGAGCATAATAACAACAATTGAGAAAATATTATATAAGCGAGTCGGTTTTTCTGAATACTTACGTAATATGTGAGAAAGAAAAAAATATTGATAAAGGTGGAGTAGTTTGAGTAATAAAGTTATTTATATTAGTATAACATTGAAACTAAGAAGGATTTTTGACATTATATTCTATGTATCTATACTATTATACGGGAATATGTTAATGCTTTTTTAAAGTATAGGAATTTATAAAAATCCAGTTAAGAAGAAAATGAGTAAAAAAATGTATAAGTGGGAAATTAGATGACTAAGTGATAAACTAAATGAATGATAAACAAAGCACAAAATACAATAGCAGCAATGATGCTAACTTTCAAAATGATATTATGCTTAAATGTTAATTGGGAGACATACTTAAAAAAATGTATACATGAAGTTCGGG
>JAAYPF010000132.1 GCA_012519925.1 Clostridiaceae bacterium | reverse complement strand
AATTATGTTATAAGAGAATCAATAAATTTAAAAAAGTAAAAATATACAAATTTGTGTCAAATATAACGGTATCACTTTTAGCTGGTATAATATGTGCATTTCGGGATGGTGTGAATCCATACAATTTAGGTATAATATTAGGCATTTTAAGTGGTATAATTGGTGCGGTTTTTGAAGAAAGGCAGACTTGATGATCAGAAACGTCAAGCCTGCCTTTTACTTACCGGATGATTGCGTTTTGGTCATCATAGAGAGTACCTTCTACATTGACAGTGATGTTGTCAATTGAAGACAAACCATTTACGGTTAGGCCCTTATAGGCGTAATTATTTAGAGTAAAATTATCGATTCTTGCATTGCTAAGGTATTCTCTATCTTTCATGTTTATATAGGTGTAGAGTTTCTGATTTTTTGGGGAAACTCTGAAGGTAATAACAGTGGTTTCTTCAACTTTGTAAATATCGTCTTGCTTTATGTATTCACGGTATTTGAAGTTTGATTTGCTGTTTTCGGTGTTTGATTCGCTATAGCCTTCGAGGATTTCTTTGAAAAATTGATGAGTTTTATCGGCATATGCACTGTCATCGAAGTGTTCGAGTTTTGTATCAGCAATATCGTAGGTGGTTGTAATGTCGAGCATGTCCATACCGAATATTTTGTCATTGCCGTTGTGTAGGTCAAGGTGTTGATAATTCTTTCCGTCACTTGTGTATAGCATATTTGATGTGTAATGGAAGGAGTTTTTTAGTTTGTCTACCAACTCGGTATGCTCATTAGTGGAATCGGGAGTATCTTTATATTGAACTGTTTTGACTGTGCAGGTGTATTCCCCTAGAGGGTTAAAGTAATAACCCGATTTTATCGGCCAACCAAATTTCTGTAAGCTTCTGTCGGATGCAAATACGGCATTGGGGTAATATTCCTTACCGTAATTCATTTCTCGGGCGTTTTTTCTGTCATAATTATATAGGCTTGCCATGGAATTCTTGACAGACCAACTTATATTGGCGGTGTTTTGCTGTGTGAAAGTGCGTTGGTACTGTCCGTCTACTTTTGTCCAGTTGAAGGGGGTGTTTTTTGCGTCAATATGGCACATGTAGCGTAGTACATCAAATTTATAGGGGTCGCTTGTCCAGAATACATTCCTTTTTAAGCCGTTGTTTTCTACTATGTTTTTGAAGGTCCTTGCTGCAATAGAGGGCATTGTTTTCCGACCATTGTATATAAATGTCCTGATTTCTCTAGTATCACTTCCACTGTTAAAGGAAGCAGAATCGGAGGTTGTTTCAGAAAGTCTTATAGTTGTAGGGTTTCCAAGTTCGTCCACGGTAGTACTGTAGTAGTAATACTTATAACTCCTTGATACAGAACCGTTGAAGGTCAATTTTGCGGTTTTTAGCACAGGTTCAAAGGGATTGTCCGGGTTTTTGAATTTTCTTTCCAGAGGATTGTCGTTAAAATCGCTCCTTTGAAGAGTTGCTTTTATGATTGGTTTCAAAATGATTTCTTCACTTCTTTCATTTACATTGGTGGAGGATGTGGAAAAATTATTGTAAATAGGTGCTAAGCTGTTATCAATATATAGTCTTCCGGTTGCAGGTCCTATCCATTCACCTCTAGGTAAATTAAGTTTAGCCTTTATTTCTGCACCATCTACGAGAGGGAAGGAGAGGTCTCTTGATAGTACATTATAGTCTAAATCAAATTTGCCTACATAGGGGATTCCATTGACAAGTTTGATGGATTCGCCTGAATCAATGCTGTTATTTTCAAGATAGAGTTCAACAGGGTTAGTACCTTCATTGTTTACACTGAATTTGATTTTTACATCACTGTCCGGCATTATAAAATCAGCGTAGAGAATTGCCTGTTGTGTTTGTAAAGAGATGTTGATTTTTCCTTCCGCAGAGTCTGAAGTTCCATTGTATTTAATTTCATTTAAGACTGTACCATCGGATTTGGTAATTTCCCATTTGAAGGGTACTTCGTTTATGTCCATCTCAAAATTTGATTTGACCTTTACACATACTTGCACAGGGTCACCAATTACTGCACTTGAGGGCAAGGTTTCAAAGTGTGCAGATAGATCCATTGGATATTCGTCATCAGAGTAAAAGGTAAATTTGAGAGGGTATAGGAACCTTATTCCAACTGCTCCACCGTCCTTTAATGTACCATAGCCAACGGAACAATCCTCAGAATTCCTTAATACTTCGCCGGTTTTGAAGGTGAATCCATCGTGCAAATGTCCGTTTGCGTTTTTAATCTGTACAGGGGATATAAGGAAGGAGTCTGCTGGTGCCCATGCAAAGGGATCAGATGGGTCGAAGTAGCTGTCTGTGGCACCCCAATCAGCTTTAGCGGTTCTTTTCCATATGGCATAGGAGTTGTGTCCGTAGTCGGGGTCTACTATGGGGATGTCTACATTAAATGTATCGCCGACTATTTCTTGGAATCTGATATTGTTTTCTTTTAAAAAATGGAGTTTTGGTTTTGCTTTGAAATATATTTTGTTGTTTTTTAATTCTATAACTGGTTTATCATAAAACAAATCCTTAATTGGGATATTTTCATTAGTTTTTTTGTTGTTAATATTGATGAACAATATATTGTTATGTTTTTATTTTCTTTTAACTTATTATAGATATTTTGATCTAGAGGGATTTCAAATGTGATTTTTTCACTAAGTGCTTCTTCTAGCTTTTCTTCATTTCTTAGGTTTTTTTCCAAAAGATTATCACTAATTTGAAGGCCTTTATAACTCCAATATTTCCCGCTATGGTGCCACAATTCGATTTTGTTGTCTTTAGAGTCTAACTCGCCAATTTTTAACGATAATGGTTTAGAATCAATACCATCCAATAAAACTTCAATGGTTTGATTTTCAGTATTAGCCGCCAGTTGAAAACAATGATTAACACTTATATAGTAAATCAAAACTACATAAATAAATGCAAGTAAAAGCTTTTTCATTTTGCACCTCCATAGTTTATTTCCACTGAAACATTCTGTTAAAATCAAAATTATCTGTGTACTCTTCTTGAGGGAATAATGATGTATATGGTACAAACTCTACTCTTTTTTCACTTCCATCTGCTACATACAGTATATCTAGTATACCTGTATTATCCATTTCGATGTGATTTATTGATATTGCTATTGTAAAGAAGTCAATATTACTTGTGTTAGAAAAATAAGTAACTTCTTTTTTGAATGAACCATCTGTTGGTATTTTACAATCCGTTATACGAGTTATGGGGGTATATCCTATTGATGCACCATCTTTAGGATGTATTCTTATACCCAAACTCCACTCATAACCCTCTGGAATCTCAGGGTAGTCACATTTGATATAATACTTGCCATTTTCCTTAATAAAAGACAATTGATTGGCCAACTTTAATAAAAACTCTTTTGACTTCTCAACAGTTATCCTTCCATACTCATCTACGTCAGTGACATTATTAAAGGCAATTCCATCATAATAATTTACAGTACCGGCTAGAGGAGTAGGAAGTGGTGCAGAGGGAACACTAGGGTCAAACTTAATATAAACTGATTTTGTAGCCTGATCCCAAACAACACTAGCCCCTAAAGCTTCACTCACAAAACGTATTGGCACAAAAGTTCTAGAATCCTGAAGTATTGCTACTGTATCCATTTGATAGCTTTGACTGTTTATCTCATAACCTCTTTTTCCAATAGTCAAAATTACAGTTCTACTATTTAAAGCTAAAGTGACTTTTTTATCATCCCCATCCCAATCTACTTTTGCACCCAATGCTTCACTTACAAATCTGACAGGTACTTGTGTTCTTCCGTTTTCGTCAATAAAAGGCTGGGCATCGGGAAAGCTTACTTTATTACCGTTGACTACAACTCTAAGTGGAATTTCAGTCATACCAAAGGTTGTAGTTAGAATTGTAGTTATAAAAATAACAGTTAAAAGCATTTTCGTTATATTTAGCATGAATATGTCCTCCTGATTTATATGAAATGGTATTAAAATATTTTATAAGTACTATTTATGTGACTTTTCAAATGGTTTATCGGAATATTGGTTATGATTATTAAGGAAAACTTTGTAATATATTATGATTATACATACTTTGTAAAGATTATTTAACTTAAACTTCGCACATTATAAATTGCAAGTTTAAATGCCGTACACTTTTTGGTAAATCCCTTATAATGTATATTATTAGTTACTTAGTCGGGGGATGTCAAGGGCGAGCGAGTTTTGCTCGTTCATTTTACCCTTTACATCCGTTTTACTTACATCCTTTTGTCCCCGGTCTGTTCTGGCAGACCGGCTGCCTTCCGGCGAGGACAGGGTTTGGGACAGTGTCCCAAGGTTTCTTCTTTAACTTGCTAAATCATTTGCTGATTTATATCCCAATATCCTTCTTGGATAGTTGTTCATCCATTCTTCTATATACTT
>JAAYPF010000131.1 GCA_012519925.1 Clostridiaceae bacterium | reverse complement strand
GTTGGACTAAGAAAAGGACAAAATGTTCAAGGGGGTTAATGCCCGTACTTGAATGTCCCATTTGTTCATGCTTAACATATGAATGTGTGGATTAAAAAAGTCCGCCCGATAGGGCGATAAGTTCACTGTAAGAAAAATAATCACACGAAGGTTAACTGACCGTCAGTATAATAATCACAAGAGGTTTTTATGGTTAGGGTTTTAAAAGATCTCGGAGAAAGAAAAACAGAAATCATGGATGCTGCTTGGGAGCTCTTCAATGCAAAAGGTTACTTAGAACCTGTAATAAAATTTTAAACTCCTGTTCATAATATCAATAATATCTTGACTTCGAACGTATGTTCGTGTTATCCTATATATAGCAGGTGATATTATGGAAAGAGTTATACTCCATTCGGATCTAAACAGTTTTTATGCAAGTGTTGAGTGTATGAAGAATCCTGAAATCAGGGATAAACCCGTAGCTGTTGGAGGTTCTGTTGAGCAGCGGCATGGGATTATTTTGACAAAGAATTTGATTGCAAAAGGGTATGGTGTTAAGACGGGAGAGGCAATTTGGCAGGCAAAGCAGAAATGCCCAGGTTTGATTGTTGTGCCCCCTGACTATAAGACCTACCTTTATTTTAGCAGTGAGGCAAGAAGAATTTACGGTTGCTATACAGATTTAATTGAATCCTTTGGAATAGATGAGTGTTGGCTTGATGTTACCGAGTCCTGTAAACTTTTTGGGACTGGTGAGCACATTGCCAATGAAATCAGAAGACGTATGAAAGAAGAGCTTGGCATTACTTCTAGTATTGGGGTATCCTATAATAAGATTTTTGCAAAGCTAGGCAGTGATATGAAAAAGCCCGATGCGACTACTGTTATTACCCAAAAGGACTTTAAACAGAAGGTATGGTCGCTTCCTGTTTCAGATTTGCTCTATGTAGGAAGATCGACAGCTAAAAAACTTATCAATATAGGGATATATACGATTGGTGATCTTGCAAACCTGAATTTAAGTTTTCTTAAAAAGCTTTTAGGGAAATGGGGGGAGACTCTATGGATTTTTGCTAACGGCCTTGATACAGTATCGGTTATGAAAACCGATCAATACAGTACAATTAAAGGTATCGGTAACAGCATGACAACGCCAAGAGATTTGGTAAATAACGAAGATGTAAAGCTGCTTCTTTATGTGCTTGGTGAAAGCGTATCCGAGCGCCTTAGAAAGCATAATTTCAAAGGGAGTACCATTCAGATATATATAAGGGACAAGGAATTAAATAGCATTGATAGGCAGTCAAAGCTGAACTTTAGCAGCTGTGTTACAAGCGATATTGCAGATAAGGCTTTTGAAATATTTTTAGATAACTGGAAGTGGGAAAAACCTATTAGAAGCATTGGTGTAAGGGCAACAGATCTTGTAACAGCAGATACATATGTGCAGCTTAGCCTTTTTTATGATGAAAAGCAAAAACTTAAAGAGGAACAGCTCGAATACAGTATAGATGAAATTCGCAAGAGATTTGGACATTATTCGGTCCAGAGGGCATTGCTACTAAAAGATAAAGCCTTGAATGCCAACCCCATCGAGGAAAACGTAATCTTTCCTGTATCATATTTTAAATAGATCGAACTATAAAATTCGATAAATTTGATGTGCCTACTTGTTGGCAGTTAAGCAGAGCACGGATCATATTTATCTTTGTAGTTCGCTAGCTCTAAATAGAGGTGTTTTTTAGTGGATAAACCAAGTGTAGAAGTAATAGCTCATTATAATTTAGACGGAGAAATTATTCCTTTAAGGATTAGAATTGACAGTGACAAGGCCTATAGTGTGGATAAACCGGGAAAGCCTGTGAAAGGTGCATCTTTAAAAATGGGAATTCAAGGCAACCGGTATTCGTGCTTTGTGGACGGAAAAAAAGCGTATCTATATCTCAACCATGAAAATAAATGGTTTATTGAGTTGGTATAGATGGTATTATACATATATACAATTCTTATAGAAAGGTTGTTTTTTAACAAACTTATTATAAGATATTGTTCAGATGCTTACTGTAGAGGGAATTAATACTTTGATTGCAGTTTATGCATAAGGTATGAGGTGATGGGAATGTGTGGAAGATATGTTGTTTTTACAGATACTGAGTACGATGAAATACAGTCCATTATAGATGAAGTATCTAAAGAATATAAAACATCCGAAAGCATTGCAAAGGGTGAAGTTTTTCCTACCAATACGGCACCGATAATCTATGAACATAAGGGTAAAACTGTCCTGACTTCTATGAAATGGAGTTATGGACAATATTCAGGAAGGCCCATTATAAATGCCAGATCGGAAACAATCAACTCAAAAAACATGTTTCAAAGCTCTTTTCACCAAAGGCGTTGTTTGATTCCTGCTAATGCTTATTTTGAGTGGAAGAAGGAAGAAGATACGAAAAAGAAGACCAAATTCAAAATATCTATCCCACAATATGAATTGTTTTTTATGGCAGGTATATACAATGTTTTTAAAGACAATAACGGAAAGCAATACACCGGATATGCCATAATTACAACATCAGCCAATCAAACTACGGCATCGGTTCATGACAGAATGCCGGTTATTATTGAGCATGGTTCGGAAAAGCTGTGGATTGGGCAGGGCTCTGAGAATACTGACCCTTTAATTGACATGCTCAAACCTTATACTTATAAAGATATGATTATGAATGCGGTAAGTTGAAGTGTTTTAAGGCACTTGGGGGATAAGATTTTTAACAAAAGAGTTTTTAATGGGGGAAATGGGAGTTCAATATACCGATGTATTTGACTTCTGAAGAGGGAAATAAATAGGAAATGATTAGCGAGTAACATATCTCAGCGGAAGCTGCAATGAAAGTAGCAAATTTCGCTTTGGTAAACATCGGAACAATAGCTTCTCAAAAAGCGTCTTATAACGCTTACGCTATAATACTTTCAGGATAAAAGCTTGCTAAACAAACAAACTTTTTGAGAAAAACTGTATATAGTAGTGAAAAGGAGCAACTGATATTTATATCAATAGCTCCTTTTAATTGTAGATGTATTAATTTTTTTGTTGACTTAGTGTTTGTCGATTGAAACTATCCGTTCATGCCTGTATAGATAAGAATTGCATCCCTTAAGAAAGCTGCAGTACCGGGTTGTTCCTTGTCATAGTAGGCGGTAAATCTTTCATCATATACATACATTTGAGCAACACCTGCGTGGGCTTCCTTAGAGTAATTATCCCAGTATAAGCATAACCATTGACGGTGTAAATCGGCAGCTTTTTGGGCTAATTCACTTGCAGGATCGTCAGTTTTAATTGCTGCACTCAAGGTGGACAGTATCTCTGAACTTAACCTCTCTGCTTCCGCATATTGCTCAGCGGTCATTCCTTTAACCTTCATATTGGATTTGTCGATTGCTTCGTCGCCGTACTTTTCACGAATTTCTTTTCCGTATTCTTTCTCGTTATCATCAATTAACTTTTGTTTAAAGCCTTCAAACTTTTCTTTGTCAGACATATTAATTCTCCCTTCTATTGCCCCTATTGTTTTATCAATATTGGCAATTAACAAATCAAGTTGGTCACGTTTTGCCAGGAGTTGTTTTCGGTGTTCCTTAAGTGCATTGTTTGCGTTAAAAGATGGAGAGGAAACAATTTGCTTGATGTTATCAAGGCTTACACCGAGTTCTCTGTAAAAAAGGATCTGTTGTAAGATATCAACTTCAGTCTTACCATATATACGATATCCTGACGAGCTGATTCTTGCCGGCTTAAGAATTCCAATCTCATCATAATATCTAAGAGTTCTGGTGCTGATTCCAGCCATTTTCCCAAGCTTTTGAATTGTATATTCCATGTTTTCACCTCCTGACAATATTACTATACACCTTGACGTAACGTCAAGGTCAAGGGGTTTTATTAATTTTTTTGGAATCACCTAACTTGAAAAATAAATCATTCTACCAAAAAGGCTGATAGTAAGATTGTATAATGATAAGGATGTTATTGGGAGCATTGACCTATTAAAGACTCTTACCATGTTTATCGAAGAGGTTACAGACATTTAAAAAGCTAAGGCTATAGCCCTAGCTTTTTAAAAAGTAATCCATCAATTTGTAACCGTCAGGGAAATATATCCCTGTAGTCTTAGCTAGTTCTTCGGTATAGCTTTCTACCCCTGCTTTCTTAGGACTGCTTTTTTGGTAAATTAAGAAAGGTACCGGTTCGGAAGTATGCGTCCTCAGACTAAGAGGAGTGGGATGATCAGGAAGAACCATTATTCTATAGTCATCGTATTTTTCCATACCTTTTATAAGTGTTTCTACTACTTGTTCATCTATCAACTCAATTGATCTAACCTTATTTTCTATTTCATTTCTATGCCCGCACTCATCAGGAGCTTCAACATGGAGATAGACAAAATCCTGTCCCGCTTCGAGTTCTTTTAAAGCAGCGTGAGCTTTTCCTATAAAGTTGGTGTGGATATTTCC
>JAAYPF010000130.1 GCA_012519925.1 Clostridiaceae bacterium | reverse complement strand
TGTTGGGATAATGAGACCAGAGAAAGAGCCGGAGTTTATTGTAAGAGGTTATGGTCTATATGATGGAATTGGTAATGACTAAAGGTTTAAGGTTTTTAAGTCATGAGCGAAGCGAATTTTCTTGAAAAAAACCATTGACTTTAACTAGCTGGTCTTTCATTTAAATGTGAATATTGCAGTATATGTTTGTGCATTATAATTCCACCTTTTATCATCGCTCCATGTATTATAAAAGTCATTATACATACCTTCTTTTCTCTATATTATGAAAAAATTCCTGATATTTTGCTTCAGGTATCCCAAAGCCCAATTCATATGCTGTCACATCTACATAAGGGTTAGCATTATTTATATAAATTGTTTTTAATGTTATTTTATTGGCAAATAGATTCCTGCGTGTGATAACTTTTTATTACCATCATATATTATCTTTTCATCACCATCCCATATTCTTTCCTCATCTTCTGCTTTTACTACCAAGAGCAAATAAAGACCAACATTATCAGGGTGATCTGTATCAACCGGATAATCTCGTAGCAAAAAGAAGTATTTTTGTTTATCGGTGTTTACGTAGTAATATGAACTGACTACTTTTTTTACATGTCCATAATTATTTTCTTCAGACACTGATGGACCACTTGATTTTTCCCACGAATCAACTTCACCTTGAACAAAATCAAACAATTCTTCTATGTTATCGTCAAAACCAACTGCTTCACTCAATGCTTTTTGGGAAAAGAGAGCTTTTAAAGAAGCCTTGTCTTTATTTTTAATGGCTTCAATCACTTGTTCCAACTTGGCAGCTGCTTTTTTTTCATCGCTATCTCCATTAAGCATTCCTACTCTTGAGCCTCCCATTGAACAAGAACTTAAAAATAACATACATAGTATAGTTACTAAACAAATTATAAGCTTATGCATAGACTGTTTATTCCTCCCTGCTAAAATGTTAATGTTAGTTTATATTTTCCTGATATCGACCATTTGTCTGTATTTCTCAAGTAATCGTCTCACTTAATAAAATCATAATACATGCTCTCTCTGCCAGTAAAGTCAACTGTAAAAATCACTGTCAATTCACCTGCAGCTACATCCTTATATTCTGGATTAAAGCCTGTTATCCACCATTGATTATCTATAGGATTGTAGTCAATTATATCCTCACCATTATATGATAGTTTTAATGACATAGGAAAAGTTAGATTTTTACTATCTACAAGCCAGGGATGGAACTCATGCATATTATAAGAAAAGGACAGATTGATAAAATTCAATGTGTCCTTTCCGAAGTTCAGTTAATAAATAAAATTATAGGTGTTGTTGCTTAAACCAATATACATTATATAGATAATTGTGCCTTGATTTAAGTTTTATAAAGTTTTTGCAACAAAACCACTATTTCTATTCACTGTTACTCTTTTGGTTTATAAATACCAGCTAACTCCATATCTTGCCAGTAGGTGAATTGTGTATCTTTATCTTCAGCTTTGATTACTCGCAAAGTGTATAAACCTGCGTTGTCGCTATTTATCGTGTCTTCAGCATAATCAATAATGAAAAACATGTATTTATCTATATCTGTTTCTACTGTATACCAAGATCTGAGCATTACAGATTTTTTTCCATGCTCTATCGATTCACCAGAAGACCATTTATCCCTCTCCCACGATTTTACATTGCCCTGAAAAAAACTAAGTAAATAATCAATTCCACTATCAAAATCATTGCTTTCATTCACTGCTTGCTTAGAGAATAATTCTTTTATAGTTTTTCTATCTTGATCTTTAATTGCTGAAAGTATTTGTTCCATTCGTGCATCTGCTTTTTTATCCTCACTGCTAACAAGCATTCTACCACCTCCAAACGAACATGATGTTAATACGAAAGCACTTACAACAAACACCATAAGCACCACTTTCTTGACCAATTATATCACCTCTTTCATTTAAATGTGAATATTGCAGTATATGTTTGTGCATTATAATTCCACCTTTTATCATCGCTCCATGAATTATAAAAGTCATTATACATACCTTCTTTTCTCCATATTGTGAAAAAATTCCTGATATTTAGCTTCAGGTATCCCAAAGCCCAATTCATATGCTGTCACATCTACATAAGGGTTAGCATTATTTATATAAATTGTTTTTATGTTATTTTATTGGCAAATAGATTCCGGCGGGTGATAACTTTTTATCACCATCATATAATATCTTTTCGTCACCATCATATATTTTTTCCCTATCTTCTGCTTTTACTACCAAGAACAAATAAAGGCCAACATTATCAGGGTGATCTGTATAAACCGGATAATCTTGTAGCAAAAAGAAGTATTTTTGTTTATCGGTGTTTACGTAGTAATATGAATTGACTTCTTTTTTTACATGTCCATAATTACTTTCTTCAGACACTGATGGACCACTTGATTTTTCCCACGAATCAACTTCACCTTGAATAAAATCAAACAATCCATCTATGTTATCGCCAAAACCAACTGCTTCACTCAATGCTTTTTGGGAAAAGAGAGATTTTAAAGAATCCTTGTCTTTATTTTTAATGGCTTCAATCACTTGCTCCAACTTGGCAGCTGCTTTTTTTTCATCGCTACCTCCATTAAGCATTCCTACTCTTGAGCCTCCCATTGAACAAGAACTTAAAAACAACATACATAGTATAGTTATTAAACAAATTATAAGCTTACGCATAGACTGTTATTCCTCCCTTCTAAAATGTTAATGTTAGTTTATATTTTCCTGATATCGACCATTTAGCTCTATTTCTCAAGTAATCGTCTGACTTAATAAAATCATAATACATGCTCTCTCTGCCAGTAAAGTCAACCGTAAAAGTCGCTGTCAATTCACCTGCAGCTACATCTTTATGTTCTGGATTAAAGCCTGTTATCCACCATTGCTTATCTATAGGATTGTAGTCAATTATATCCTCACCATTATATGATAGTTTTAATGACATAGGAAAAGTTAGATTTGTACTATCTACAAGCCAGTGCTCCGTTGAAACACCATTTACTACCAGCCTTTTGTATATTCCTAACTCAGCACCTGCTCCTAAATTTACATAATCGCCCTTCCATGCCCAGAAGATATACTCTCTACCGCCAGATTTAAATGTAAATTTTTCTTTCGCCATACTTGTTCCTAAATCAAACACCTTATCGTATAAGTCATTGTATCCGCCAATTTGCTGCCAGCAATCGCGTCTTGCATGGTACACTCCATCCTGATCTTCCTCCATCATTAAAAAGAATGCACCTAGATCGTCCGTACCCCTATTACCAGAAGTTATCCTATTTAGAAAGGAATCTAAACGTTTATCTAATGAATCTAAAGTTGCTTGTAGAGCGGTACCATCTGTCCCCTCAATCTGTACTATATTTGAGCCTACAAGCACTCCACTGTTACCAGGTATATTTCTTCCTTTTACCTGTATGTTGTATTTACCAACAGCTGGTATTACATAGTCATATTCCAAATTTATAGTATTAG
>JAAYPF010000129.1 GCA_012519925.1 Clostridiaceae bacterium | reverse complement strand
CTTTCTAACTCTTCTTCATATGATGGGTGCTTTTCCGCAGCCATATTTCATTCACCTCCCTTTATTGATAGGAATTTTATTATATTTGAAAGAATAAAAAAAATAAAGCCCTTCAATTGCTTTATTTAGAACATTTCACAAAATATCTATCAACATTCAAGTCATAAAGCCCATAGAATCGGATTACTAGCAATGGCGATTTACCTTATTTTTGAAAGACATGCAAAACTAAGATTACCTTCTTCATAGTCTTTACACGCTTGTATCTTAACTTCTTTACTAAACTTTGAATTTCCCCCCATAAAAAATACCTCCAAGTGGAAAATCTAATTTTTAATTAATTAGACTGTCTACTTTGGAAGTATCATATCACCCTATGGCAGCTTTTATCTATATACCTCTTTCGAATTTATAAAAAGAGCTGTTACAAACTTTGAACTTTATTCTTTTCTATTCTTTTTTAAAGGCCCCTTCTCTATAGTTGTTCATAGGATCCCACAAGAACCACTCTTCAAATCCGGCATCATATACAGCCTGGATTTGCTGTCTAACCTGCTCATCCTCATAATACTGCCAGTTCCCAGCTCCAATCCATGTTGCTGAAAAGTCCTGCAAATAGGTTCTCAATATCGGTTTATGCCCCTCTACTTTCTCATACCTAGCCTTTGCCTTAAGAAGTGTATTTTTGATAACACCATAAGGATCTAAGTCTGGTTTTGGGAACCTAACATTGTTTATAATCTGTCCATTTGCATAGTGAGAAGGATAAGCCATTGGACACAAGTAATCAAGGTTTTCTCCAATATATTCAAAATACTGCCCTATTCCCTCAGTATCCCCAGGGCTCTCTAAAATAATCGCAAATACATCCCCGGATAGTATTGCATTTGGAAGTTCCTGTCTTGCATAAGCAAGAAAATCATTTATAACTTCATATATTTCCCTGTCATCTTTACCATCAAAAACCATTTGGCTTTTTCTTCCGTCCGGGAATCTTATATAGTCAAACTGCACTTCATCAAAACCCTTTGCTAGAGCTTCTTTTGCTAGGTCTATATTATACTGCCAAGCCTCCTTGCTATAAGGATTTACCCAATTCATTTTATTATGAACATAAAGTCCGCCTTCAGGATTCTTTATAGCCATTTCTGGTTTGTTTTTTGCCAGTATCGGATCTTTGAAGCATACTATCCTTGCTATTGCATAAATATCATTGTCATGCAGTTCCTTTATAAGATTTTCAACATTATACAACTTTTGAATTGCACCTATCTCTGTTGCTAAAGGAACTTCCGAATCATAACTGACAATACCGTAGTCATTTTTTACGTCTATAACATAACTGTTTATCTCTGTGGTGTTAGCAAGCTCAATATAGTGATCAAGCCTTGCACCTGCTGATGAAGCAGTTAAGTATAATCCTTTAGCCTTAACCCTCTTCTCGTTAATATTAGGAAGTTCAGGAGTGCTAGTTGGCGTACTTTCGACTACAACATTTGCATCACTTGGTTCAACAGCTTCCGAACTAGGAGTAGCTGTAGGCAAATTTTGCTCCGGAGTTATAAGGGTACCGTTATTTGAATTACATGCAAACAATGATATTACAGTTATACTAACTAGAAGCGACAACGATATTCTTCTTACAATACCTTTTTTCATAAGTAAAAACCCCCATATTTATTTTTTTGAGCTTAAATAACAAGATATGCCTTTTAGATATTAATACTATATCAAACATATTTTCAAAGTACAATAGAAGTTTATGGACTCATACTATTTTTCAAATAATATAAATCTTGATTTGAAGTTGTGATACAAAACATCATCGAAACGACAAGTAAATATGCTACAATTTTCTTCATTAGTTTATGTCCCTCTTTTTTTGTGATATATGTAATTCTACTATTAACATAAATTACATATATCACAAAAACAAACCACCGCCTCAGCCGATGGTTATGGCTTATGATATAAAATTCATACGCTAATATTCATAAAATCCGAGATAAGGGTGGTGTTTAATTGGTGAAAAATCACTTATATTATTTCCGGATAGATACAAATACTTTAATTTAGTAAGGCTTTGAAGTGGTGATATATCTCTACTTCTCTTAGTTCTCTACATTAATCGTAAGCATTCGAATCTATGCCAATTATACTATCTTGCAATGTAACACTTATCAATTTCTCAGAGCTAATTAATAGTCAGTAAGATAGACCTCAATGTAATCGGAATAGCTGCTTAAAACACCGCTTTATATTGTCCATAACCATCATGTAAGAGAAGATTTCGCCATTATAAGGTGCTTGTTTTATTAATGACTTTATTTACATTTTTTTACATCTTATTTGCTAATATTTTTCTACTTATGATAAAACCAATGTACTTTCTTAGGAAACATTTATTTCTCGGTTGTTCCTTACATAAAGATGTACTATAATTATAAGTAAATAATAGGGAGTAGCAATTTATAGTTTTATAATGTTTGAAATTCTATTACCTCAGAACATAAATTAATTTATAAGACGTACTATCTTTCAAGTTGATATTATTGTTAAGTATTCTTTGCTCAATAGATAGATGCAAATAATTTTTTATTGATAAAAACATAACTCCCTTAATTTGATAAGATATTAATTATTTTTTTAGGGAGATTAAAATGTCAAAAACAAAATTTTACTTATCCATTATATTGCTAATTGGTTTATTGTGCATGTCGGTTATTCCTTGTAATGCTACCATATATGTAATGGGCAACGGAAATTATACCGATGTTTTACCTTCTGGATCTATAGGTCCACAGTCCACCATTTACAAAACAGACAACCTCAAAGATGCAATTCCCACCAGTAGCTGGGAAAGCTCTATACTTTGGTATCCTTATTCACTTAATATATTTGCCCATCCCTTTTCTTTCAGATTTAAAGGAGAAGGACTTGAAATTGGCAAGCCTAATCTAGGCGGCAATAATATAGCATTTTGGGCAGGACATAGTTGTGATATTACTTTAGGTCACTCTAGTGCAGAGACTTTTCCCGATGCAAGAGGAGACAAGATATCCGACTTTGCTGTTGATGTGATAATGTCTACAGGAACAAACGTTTTTAAATCAACTTTAGTTAAAGGAAGCCCTTATTCCTATTTTACTTATACGGGAGGTAATCCTAAAGTTACCCTGTCGTCAAACGCCAATGTGTTCTACGGTGATGCTTATACCTCCTTCCTCGGACTAACCCTAAACGGAACAAACTACGGCTTGTTTGGCCCTGCCGGTTCAACCTGGAGCGGTTTAGGAACCAATACGCTCACCTGCAACCTGCCTTCTGGCAAAAATTACTTTGTAATAGCAGTATTACCCGATAATTCCGAGTCCACTTTTAGATACTATCAAGCCCGGGCATTTGCCTTTGTAACAGACACAAAAGTCAGTTGGAATTACAATGAAAATGACAGTACATTGACTACTGACTACATAATTACCACTGAAATAAAGGAAGGTTCAAACAAAGACACAATACTTGCTCTCTACCCTCACCAATGGAAGAACAACTCCTCAATATCACCCCTTCCTTATAGTTATACTACTGTAAGAGGATTAATGAAGACCATATCGGGCACATCCTTCAAAACAACTTACAAATACCAGGGTATTCTCCCCTCGCTGCCGGATAAGGGGTCCTACGATAAAGCAACTTTAAACAGCTATATAAATGAACTAGCAACTAACCCGGTGAGTGATGCAAACGATACATATTGGACAGGTAAATTCCTTGGCAAATTGGCAAATGCACTTCCTATTGCTGAACAGGCACAGAATTTTTCCGCGGCTTCTAAGTTTACCGATATAATCAAAGCAACCCTTGAAGATTGGTTTGTAGCGGGTTCCGGCGAAACCTCCAAGCTGTTCTATTATGATAAAAACTGGGGCACTCTAATAGGATATCCCGCCAGTTACGGTAGCGACGAAACACTAAACGACCACCATTTCCATTATGGATATTTTATTCATGCCGCTGCACAAATTGCCCTAAGAGATCCTGTTTGGGCATCCTCCGAACAGTGGGGTTCAATGGTGGAGACTGTTATTAAAGATATTGCAAACTGGGATAGATCAGATACAAGATTTCCATTCTTAAGAAGCTTTGACCCGTATGAGGGTCACTCCTGGGCATCAGGTAATGCTGGCTTTGATGACGGCAACAACCACGAGTCCTCTTCCGAAGCAGTAAATGCTTGGCAGGCAATAATATTATGGGGAGAAGCAACTGGCAATAAAACCCTTAGGGACTTGGGTATTTATCTTTATACAACTGAAATTGAAGCAATCAATAACTACTGGTTTGATATAGATAATGATATATTTCCTTCGACCTATCCCCTCAATTATGCTTCTATGGTATGGGGTGCAAAACACTGCCATGAAATTTGGTGGTCGGGTACAAATTCAGAAGTGCATGGTATTAATTTTCTTCCAATAAATGCAGCCTCCCTTTATCTTGGCAAAAACCCATCCTATGTAAAACAAAACTATGAAGAAATGCTAAAAGAGTGTGGGTCAAATGAACCTCAAAATTGGAAGGATATTCAATACATGTACTATGCCCTGTATGACCCTGCCGCAGCAAAGGCTAAGTGGAACGACAGCATAATACCTGAATCGGGTGAAAGCAAAGCACATACCTATCACTGGATATATAATCTTGACAATATGGGCTTGCCTGATTTCAGCGTTACCTCCAATACACCTTTGTACTCGGTATTTACAAGGGACTCAAAAAAGACTTATGTTATATATAACGCGACCAATGCCTCTAAGTTAGTCACTTTCTCTGACGGTAAACTCGTGTCTGCCTCTCCGAATTCGTTTACAATACACTCAGAAACAGATTCAAATTCCACCCCTCCGCCAAAACCACCCTATATTATAGGAGATGTGGACGGAAACGGATTTATAGATGCCCTTGACTTTGCATCTATGAGACAGAGTTTACTCGGAATTCGTACATATTTCCCCTATGAGTACGGAGAACAGGCGGCCGATGTTAACAGGAACGGCTTTTTCGACTCAATTGACTTTGCATATATGAGAATGTATCTTTTAGGCATGATAACAGAATTTTAAGGGTCAAGGATAATTAAAAAAACAGCCCTAAGAGCTTAAATTGCATCTTAGGGCTTTATAATCAAATATTTGTCCTTTAACCTTTCAAGCAATGCAGTCTTTTCATCACAATCCTCACAATTGTATAGGAAATCTCTCCATGAGTCTTTCATATCTTCAGATGTTGGTGACATAATTTTAATTAATTGCTGATATTTATTTTTTAGCAGCTCGGTACATTTCTTATTTATATCATCACTTTCAGGAGGAATTTCAACCATACCCATATCATTTTGACCGTATTCGGATACAAAGACAGACTTTTCATCATCCCATTTAAATATAACCCTCTTTGTTCCCTCTATTGTTATCTGACCGTGCTCATTGGCAATATCCATATCCATCATATAAAACTTTCTGACCTTGTAATTTACTACGATACTCATATCTTCACCGGTATTTAATTTAATGTTATTTGCAGTCAATTCATATCCCCTATAAGGCGGCTGAATAAAATCATAATAAGGAAAACTGATAACAAGTTTTTTGCCTTCATCACTCAATGTATACCATTCTTCAAAATTCCTCTCCTCACCTGTCCCATGCCCTCTGTTTTTCCTTCCTACAATAAATATTTTATCTCCGACCTTTTCCAAACGGTACTCAGTTCCAGCAGTTCTATGTCCATAATCTATATAATCAATAAACTTGTCTTCTTTAAAGAATAAAAGCCTTAAGTTAATATCATTACATAATTCCAAAACAGTGTAAGGTTCTTCCCCACTATTTAAACTCTTCTTATGCTTTTCTACTCTATTAGCTTCTCTCCATCGCCAGCTTTCAATACCAAGGTTTTTGCAGATATAATCCATATAGTAAGGTGTCTTTTCATTGAACAATGCTTCAATTTCATCAGGGGTCAAATTCTTCGATTCTTTTGCATTTGTATCAAAAACATTTTTAAAAATTCTGACAAATTCACCATCAGCTTTAAAATCAATTATTGAGCTATTTAAATATAGTTGATAAATCCCTGGCTTTTCTATACACTCAGACAATACAATATATGAGGCAGAAATCCATTCATCATAATCATTATCCGAATCCACTTTTATGTAACTGCCATAACCACCTATGTTTTGAATTATTATTGCCCTTGTATTTTTCCTAGCAATTTGCTTCTTCTCCTCCATTAATTCATAATCATCTACTCTTTCGTACTCCACAATTTCAACCTTCTGGCTACAAAAACTCTTTGCCACAAATTCATATAATTGTGAATATACTTCCTGCTGATTGACCTTTGTACTTCCCCTGTCAACCATCTCCAAATCAAACTCGGCTTCGGGCAAATAAATACTTGCAGGAAGTTCAATTTGTTGAGGGTCCAAAACCGTACCTTCATAAAAGTGTTTAATATTATCAGATATCCAATTTTCTATCTCATAATTGCCACTTTCCAAAACTTTGTTTCCTATCATCATTTTCTCACTAAAAGAAACCACATTCCCCATAAAACTTATTTTCAAAACCGGTTCCCCGCCATCAAAAATCTCCGCTTCATATTGTGGAATGTATGATTCATCAATTTTTGTAAACTTCATTTCATTAAGAAGCTCACAAAACTCCCGGATTATACCATCTTTAATTAGAATTGAATCTAGTCCGGTATTTAAGTCTTTAATATTAATGCTAGAGATATTAATTCCGTCAATATTTATTACATCTTCAGACTTTGTAACTGTCGGAAGTACATTTTCATTACCAGTCTTGTTTGTATCTTCATCACAAGCTGTAAAAACAAGAAGCCCCACTAAAGCTGCTATTATCAACTTATTCAAATTAAACACCCCGCCAAACAAAATTATACTGTTCTTGGCATAACTATACCAAAGATCGATGTAAAGGTAAAGCAAATATTCCAAACTCTGATTAATTCTGATATACTAATTTTCGGGAGGTGTATACCATGAATGATACAAAAAGATATTTTTATGACTACGAGGATTATGAGGATGGTGGCAAGGATGCTAGTACATTAGCTGAGGAGATAATAAGTGATCCAGACTTAAGCTCTATTAAGGCCATAATTGTAGGATGCTGGGGAGAATCCTATGATAATAGCTGTCAATCCATTCTAGATCTATTCTCAGAAAACAGTGACAAACTCTCTCATATTGAAACCCTTTTTATAGGAGACATGGATTCTGAAGAATGTGAAGTTTCATGGATAGAGCAAGGAAATTACAGTGAGCTGTTAAAGTCGCTAAAAAATCTCAAACACCTGAAAATTAAAGGAAGCAACAATCTTAGTCTTGGTGAATTAAAGCATACTGAGTTAGAATCCCTTGAAATTATCTGTGGTGGGCTTCCTAAATCAGTGATTTTAGAAATCGCCAATTCCAACTTACCTAAACTTAAGAAGCTTAATTTATATCTTGGAGTTGAGGATTATGGATTTGATGGAAGTATTGAAGATATTAAAAAGCTTATCGAAAATAAGAATTTCACAAGCTTAGATTATCTTGGATTAGGTAACAGTGAAATTCAAGATGAGATTGTTGGACAAGTTTTGAACTCTGATATTATTTCAAATCTTAAGGTATTGGATTTTTCCAACGGAAACCTTTCAAATAAAGGTGCACAGCTTATAATAGACAATGCGGATAAACTTAAGAATCTAGAATTATTAGACTTACATTATCATTTCATTACGGATGATTATGTGAGAAAATTAAAAGGACTTCCTATAAATATAAATCTTGAGGAACAGATGGAAAATGACGAAGAGTATGGGAATTATCCCATGCTGACAGAGTAAGGATTTTTGGGTTATGAATATTATTCTTATAGGGCAACCAGGAACTAAAAGAAGGGACTATTTCTTGAAGGCAGCACAAGAGTTAGGTGCAGGGGTCAGTTTTTATGAGATTGGTTCATCCCTTGTTCATGTTGCAAAAAACAGTATCGTGAAAATAGATCCACCCCAATATGAGGATTGTGATCTATCCAATCTCAATATACTGGTAAAAGGATACACTTCTTATTTAGAAGACATTGGCAGCAACAAAAAACTGACTTTTCTGAACTCTCCTGAAAGTATCATTGATACTCTCAATAAGAGAAAGTGTAAAGACATTCTTGTGAAAAACAGGATTTCTGTAACTCCTTTAGTTAACGAAATATTTCCTGATATAGATGCCCTAAGGCGATACATAAGAGAAAATAAAACCTACAGTTTATTTATAAAGCCATGTTTTGGCTCGGGTGCGGCTGGAATAATAGCTTATAGATATCACCCCAAAATATGCTCGGAGTTTATTTATACATCTATTAATAAAATAGACGGAAAGTTTGTTAACACAAAAAAAACACTTAGAATAGACCAAATTGAAAGAGTTGAGGAACTGGTCAATTTTATTTTTTCTCAGCCATATATCATTGAAAAATGGATACCAAAACCAAAATACAAAAACTTTAATTATGATATAAGGGTGGTTTATCAATTTGGAAAAATAGACTTTATGGTTGCAAGGTGTTCAGGTTCTCCTATCACAAATCTACATTTAAACAACAATGCCTTGGATATAAATTTACTAAAACTACCTCAATCAGTAATTTGCAAGATAGGATATGTGTGCAGGGAGGCTGTAGCTTGTTTTAATGGACTAAACTATGCAGGAATCGATATACTTCTAAGAGGAAAAAATCTAGAGCCTGTGATTATAGAAATGAATGCTCAAGGAGATTTGATACACCAAGATATTTATAATGAAAACAGAATTTACAAAAATCAATTAATCAGGATGGTGAACTATGGCTAAGGGAAGCAAGGAAATACCAATGGAAATCTTAGGAGATATTACAAAAGCCAAATACTCAGTAAATATGAATGAGATAGTAGGTACACATGATATTTTATTTGTTTGCCTAGATACTTTAAGATATGACGTAGCCTTTAATGAGCAGGAAAAGAACGGTACTCCAAATCTAAACAGGTACGGTAAATGGGAAAAGCGTCATGCACCAGGTAATTTCACTTATCCGTCTCATTTGGCAATGTTTGCAGGATTTTTGCCGACTCCTGCAGAACCAATGCCGATGTTTGAAATGGAAAGACTTTTTATACCTAAGGATATGGCTGCCAATACGCCCACCCCTAAGGGAGCTTTCTTATTTGAGGGTGCAAGTTTTGTAGAAGGGCTTGAAAAAGTAGGCTACGAAACAATATGTGTTGGTGGAGTTGGCTTTTTTAATAAAAGAACGGAAATAAACAGAGTTCTTCCAAGCCTGTTTAAGCGTAGTTACTGGCATCCATCTTTCAGTTGCCACATAAAAGATAGCTTTGAAAATCAATTAAATTTTATTGAAAGAAAACTCAAAGAATATGATAACAATAAAAGAGTTTTTATGTATTTGAACATAGACAGCATTCATTATCCGAATTATTTCTATCTTGAAGGGGCAAAGGGAGACTCGGTAGATACCCATGCAGCAGCACTGCAATATGTAGATAACCATATTGAGAGGCTGTTTGATTTATTTAGAGCAAGGGGCAAAACATTTGTAATAGCCTGTTCGGACCATGGAAGCTGTTACGGAGAAGATGGTTACCATTTTCACTGTTTGTCCCATGAAATAGTTTATACTGTTCCTTACAAGCATTTTATATTGTAAGAAGGTGAGATTTTGGTAATACATAATGCATATAGGCGTTATATGTATAGTTATCCCCATAAGACTGCTTATCAATATATTGAAAATTTACAGTTAAATGAGTGTAGCTCAGAATTAGTCAAAAGTCCTACAACTCTATATTTTCATATACCCTTTTGTGACAGTAAATGCGGATACTGCAATTTGTTTTCCATACCCTGCAAAAGTGCTGAAAAAATAAATAGTTATATTGAGGCAGTTAAACGCCACAGCAAAAACTACAGGGAAGTATTGAATTTTAAAGGTGCTCAGTTTGATTCATTGACTTTTGGTGGCGGGACACCACTTATCCTTTCCATAAATCAATTGGAGAAGCTGTTTGATATAGCAAAGTATGATTTTGGAATAGATTGGGATAAGGTTAGTATATCTGTAGAAACCTCACCTAACCAGACTACACATGAAAAATTGGCATATTTAAAGTCTAGGAAAGTAAACAGGGTAAGTATCGGTGTTCAATCCTTTGTACAAAAAGAATTGGATAAGCTAAAAAGATTTCATAGTGTGGACAAAGTCAAGAAAGCCCTCAAAGATATTAAACATGTAGGTTTTGATAGCCTTAATATTGACTTGATATATGGGATTAGTTCTCAGACTTTGGAAAGCTTAAGATATTCCTTGGATATGACTGTCTCCTATGAACCAAATGAGATATTTGTTTATCCTCTATATCAAAGACCAAATACAAGCATATATAGAAATTTTAATTTAGATAAAGAGCTTCAATACAGAATGTATTTTATGATATGCGAATTTCTAAAAGATAAAGGATATTTCCAAACTTCTATGAGAAGATTTGTAAAAGATAAACCTTCAGAAGAAAACAGCTGTGGATTTGACAATATGATTGCCCTTGGTTGTGGAGGAAGAAGCTACATTGGAAATCTGCATTTTTGCGAAAAGTATACCTCGAAGCAATCTAAATGCAGGGACTCTTTGAATAAGTATATAAAGCAAAATGAGTTTTTTAAAGGATTAAGCTTTTATAAACTGGACAATGATGAAATGAAGCGGAGGTTTTTAATTAAAAATCTCTTTTACTATAGAGGAGTGCCTTTGTCTGACTATAAAGAGTACTTCGGCACATGTCCATACGAGGACTTCCCTGTATTTAATAAATTCCAACTAGAAAAGTGGATTACAGAAATCGATGGAAGAATAAAACTAACACCTCTTGGTCTTTCATTGTCGGATTATATTGGACCTATGCTTATATCTGATGTGGTTGCACAGAAAATGGAGAGATTTTGTGATGATTGAAGATGTAAAAAACATATATTTTAGAGGCTTATTGTCTTCCTGCAATTACTCCTGCTCCTATTGCTGTTTTGCAAAAAAAGAGCCTTGTAAAACTGAGCTTTCAAAGGACAAGGAGTGTCTGAATAAATTTTGTGAGTTTATTGATACTACAGAGTTTAAAAATGCTGTCTCAATTTTTTTTACGCCCTACGGGGAAGGGCTTATACATGATCATTATGTAGAAGCTATTGGGAAACTTGCTATTAATCCAAAATGCAGGTATATATCTTTTCAAACTAATTTAAGTTTTAATGAGTATGAGTTTTTAGAGAAATTAAGGGCATTAAAGGTTGACTTATCAAAAGTCAAGTTGTGGGCTAGTTGTCATCCTGAAATGGTTTCTATTGATGAATTTGTAGATAAGGTAAAGCTGCTGAAAACCAGTATTGATTTATGCGTGGGAATAGTTGCAATACCTGGGGATCTGGAAAATGTGTTTGAACTTCGTAAACAATTACCCCATGATGTATATATGTGGATTAACGCAAAGGAGAGAGAGAAAACAAGATATACAGAATCTCAGATTAAATCTTTGATAGAAGTGGATCCTCTTTTCTACAATGAGTTGCAAAGAAACAGGGTTAGGAACAATTGTTGTAGTGCAGGAACTGACAGTGTTTTTATTAGGGCAAATGGGGATGTTTTTGCCTGCCACATTAACAAAAACAGGATGTTTAATATATATACAAATCAAAGTGTGATAGAGCCCTTAAGTTGTGACAAAAGATTTTGCGACTGTTATTTGTCTTATTCCCATAGGTATGACCTAAAGCTTGAAAGATACTTTGGGAAGTATACGCCTATACGAGTTCCCTTTAAAAAAGATATAGAGGTCATATTTATTGATGTTGATGGCACTATAACTAATGAATTTGGGGTAGTAAATGAAAAGGCCATAGAGCATATACGATTTCTAAAGGATAAAGTCAGGATTTATCTTGCTACATCGCTACCTTTACATACTGCATTAAAAAAGTGTAATCCAATAAGAAATTATATAAGTGGCGGTGTATTTGCAAATGGTGGACAGGTAGTTGACTTTAGTTTGAATTATAAAGAGATAGTAGCTCTGAAAAAAGAGGCTCTAGAAGTATTGTCGGATATACCGAAAATTAGAGTATATAAAGAGAACGATTCGGTATATAAAGTACTTGCTTTTAAAAAGAATATTCCGGCAAATATAGAGTCAAATTCTATGTTGAAAGTAACTTGTGAAAAGGATATTGTAAATATAAATTCTAATTATGCTAGTAAGCTTACAGGCGTACTTAAGATATGTCAGCTAAATAATTTTTGTGAGGATAAAGTATTTGTCATGGGGAATAGCCTGAATGATATGGATATGATTAGTTATTTTAGGAATTCAGCTGCTACAATAGATTCAGAAAGCAAGGCTTTGAAAGAACAGGCTGGATATGTGTTTAATATTGATCATTTAGCAATGTTTGTTAACTGATTATAATGCCCCCAATTGTCAAGACAATTTTTTTCGTTGGCTTAGTTTATAAATTGCAAGTTTAAATGCCGTACATTTTTTGGCAATTCCCTTATAATGTATATTGTTAGTTACTTAGTCGGGGGATGTCAAGGGCGAGCGAGTTTTGCTCGTTCATTGGAGGCGTAGCCCATCCATTCACCATTATCCTTTTGTTTATGGTCTGTTATGACAGACCGGTTGCCTTCCGGCGAGGACAGGGTTTGGGGCAGTGCCCCAAGGTTTTATCCCGCAACGGGTAAATCTCTTAAATTTCCTAAATAATATTCAGCAGGTGTCTTATAGTTTAGTGATTGATGAGGTCTTTGGTTGTTGTAATACTCTATATATTCTTGAATGATATGTTTCAACTCATGACCGGTTTCATACTCTTCCAAATATAGTTTTTCCCATTTAAATGACCGGAAAAATCGCTCTATTCTTTGATTATCTAATGCACGTCCTTTTCCATCCATTGAGATTTTTATACTATTTTCCTTCAATACACTTATATATTCATCACTTGTAAATTGCGAGCCCTGGTCACAGTTCATTATCTCAGGAGCTCCATATTTTTTAATTGCTTTCTTGACAGTTTCTACAACAGATGTCTTCTCTAACGTGTTAGTTACCGAAAAACCAACAATATAACGTGAATACCAATCTATTATTGCTGTCATATACATAAATCCATGTTTCATCCTGCAATACGTTATATCTATAGACCATACCTGATTCGGACGATCGATTTTTAAACCTCTTAAAAGATAAGGATAAACATACTTGCCTCTTAAACGTTTACTTAGATTTGGACCTGGACAAAAACCGTGATTCCCCATTTCACGCATATATCTGCGTGTTTTTTTTGATTAATTCCAACATGATAATCCCTATTTAGTATAGTTGTCATCCTTCGGTAGCCATAATCAGGGTGTTTTGTGTAGAACTCATCGATTATTTGCTTTATTCCTAACTCTTCTTGGCTAATAGGAATAGGTTTATAATAAACTACATTAAAAATGTTGATTTAGCTTTTTAATGTAGTTTTTATTTACTATGGAATTTTTAGTTCTTTCTTTATAGAAATATACCGTTCTTGGGATAATACCAATGAACGGTATATTTTAAAAATAATTTATTTAAATAGTCCATTCACCATGTGCAATACATACAAGATACCACTGACCGTCATACTTTTCAAAAACCAACTTCAAGCTCGCCCAATCCATACCCTCAAAATCAGGTTTGAAGCCGGAAAAGTAGTAATCTATGAATTTACTTTCAGGATAAATATCCGAAATATTGACAATAGTATTGCCCAGTTGCTGTACTTCATTATATGCTATTTTTTCTGCATTCGCAAAATCCTGATTATATATAAATCTATCAAAATACTGCCTAAAGGTTAACTCAATCGGATGACCTGATCCGTCATAATCTCCCCAATTATACACTTTTTCCGACTCCAACAGGTCTTTTAATTGATCCTTTGTAAACACTTTATGCTTCTCTAATTCAATGTAGGAATAGGGAGAAAACAGTACGCCTTTAACGGGATGTACTAACGAAGCCAGCTTTTCCATATCCTTTTCCTTAATTGCTTTAATAGCTATTTGAGATCTAGCTTCAACTTCAGCTTTTATCTCGCTTGAACTTTTCTCGATAATATCATCATTTCTTTTAAAGGGCTCATCAAATATGGCATGTACGTATACTTCTTCCTTTTGTCCTTCAATAAGAAACTGGACTTTATCAATATCAGGAAGCTCGGTCATTGTATTAATTATTGAGTACAAAGTCATTAATTCTCCTGCCGTTCCTCCAGGGCTGTTATCCACAAACTCCCTAGAAAGATCAAGAGTGCAGATGCCGCCTTCGGTTGATGCCGATAAAAGTTTTGTCCCCTTAGGAATTGGTAAATATAAACCTTCAGTTTTTGGGGCTTTTTGCAATTCTTCAAACACCAATTTTTCTATTTGTGTGTCTTTACTTATTTCAACTTCCCTTTTCTCAGCAACCACTTTGTCTGCATTAGAATTTGCATAATAAAGAGTAATTAGTTTCGTTTCCACAGGTTCTTTAGTTACAGCGTTTGTACTTTCAGGTAAAACAGCCGGATTAGTATTTTGAGGATGGTTAACGGGGTCGGTTGTACTAGGTCCTACACTGCTGGGATTATAAATCAATCCTCGTAAACTGCCAAAATTCGCTACACCCAATAACACCACAACTGCTGCTGTCGCTGCTAAAACTGGCTTAATAGCAGGTATTGCTCTATGAAATGCACCTCCCAGCCAAAATTTCTTATTCTTACTGTATCTATTCACATCTATCGCCTCCATTACATTTTTACTGATGCTCTCACTCACGGGTAAACTGTCTTTTGCATAGGTTTCCGTGAATTTCAACACGCCATAGTTTCTTTTACATTTCTCACAGGAATTCAAGTGTTCCAAAACTCTCTCTTTATCTTCATCCGAAAGCAGATTTTCAGTATATTTAATTAAGTCTTCAACATTAAAATTGCATTTCATTTTCATCTACCCCTTTCTTGCAATTTTTCATACTTCCTGCAAATAGACTGCTTAGCCCTTTGTATCTTCATCTTTGCAGCATCAGGTGTTATTCCTAATATATCGCCTATTTCTTTAAAAGAAAAATCCTGCATACAGCGTAAAAGCAATGCGGTTTTCTGATCTTCTTTTAGTTGGTCAATAAGCTTTATAATTTCTACACTCTGCTCCTTAATTTCATAGGCTATCTCAGGGTAATCGCTAAAATTTGCAGGCAGCTCCGGTATAGTAGCGTAGTAATCAATATCTTTGTTATTTTTTATTTTTCTGTACTCGCTCCTCAATGTATTTATGGCTATACGATATATCCAGGTGGAAAAACTCCATTTATTATTGTATTTATATAGGTTCTTATAAACCTTTATAAACACTTCCTGAGTTATTTCCTCTGCGTCCTCTCGTGATGCCGTCATTTTTGAAAGGAAATTGAAAATCTTTACCTGATACAACCTTATTAACTCCTCAAAGGAACTTATATTGCCTTTCAAGGTGTTTTCAACCAACATGTTGTCTCTTTCTTTGTTCATAGTTAACACACCAATCATATCCTATTCTCCTCAAAAAAACCTGTTTTCTAAGTCCAAATCATTTTACCCAAAAGTCTTATATCTTAAGCTATAAGACACTTTTTGAAAAGATATAGTTCATTTTTTAAATCGTACGATTCTCATCCTAAGTGATTACACGAATCCTGCTATTTCAAAAAATCGATTTTATGACCTTTGAAATACAAGTGTTTTATTTTTTGAAATAGTATTATATGATGCTTTATATAATTATACTCATTTAATTGTACATAGTAACGGTCAAAAAGTATTTTTTAAATTATTAACATGAATTCAATGTACATTATAGACATATTCAGAAGATTCCTTATTTCTTCAAACAGGCTTTTTTTAATAATAGGCATTAATGTGTAATTATTTTTCAAACAAATCTCTGCTTATCCTTCTTCAGCTCTAAGAAACAAGAAATACCAGGATTCAAGTATTAAAGAATCCTGGTATTTCTATTACGCTTCTTTCGAACGAAGTGAAAGAGACAAAAACGGAAGGGCTCGATGGTCCAAAACTTTATTGCATTAAAATCAGCTTACCTTTGAAACTTCAAATTGGCTGTAATAAAGGTTTGCATAGAAGCCACCCTTTGCTAACAATTCGGTATGATTGCCCTGTTCAACAATATCACCGTGGTTCATAACTAATATGACATCTGCATCACGTATTGTTGAAAGGCGATGTGCAATTACAAAGCTTGTGCGGTTTTTCATAAGATTAGTCATAGCTTTTTGAATCTGCACCTCTGTACGGGTATCCACCGAACTTGTCGCCTCGTCGAGAATAAGTATTTTCGGATCGGACAATATGGCTCTTGCTATTGTTATTAATTGTTTTTGTCCTTGTGATACATTGCTCGCTTCTTCATTTAGCTCCATAGCATAGCCATTAGGGAGCGTGTGGACAAAACTGTCAACATGAGCGGTCTTCGCTGCAGCAATAACCTCTTCATCGGTTGCGTCAAGACGACCATAACGGATATTTTCCATTATACTGCCGTTATAAAGCCATGTATCCTGTAGTACCATCCCAAACATTGAACGCAGATCTTCACGGGTAAACTGTCTTATATCATGGTCATCAATTAGAATTGAGCCTTTATTTACATCATAAAATCTCATTAATAGCTTGACCATTGTTGTCTTACCAGCACCAGTTGGACCAACAATAGCTACCTTGTACCCAGGTTTTACAACTATTGAGAAATCATTTATTATAATCTCGTCCTTATTGTATCCGAAATGAACATTTCTAAACTCAACTTTACCATCAATTTTACCTGGCTTAATCGAATCAACAGCATCCTGCACCTCTTCCTCTTCATCTAGAAACTCAAATACACGTTCCGCTGAAGCTGCTGTCTGCTGAAGAATGTTAGATATATTCGCCAGCTGCGAGATAGGTTGTGTAAATTGACGCACATATTGTATAAAAGCTTGAATATCACCAACTTTTATAACTCCCCTTGCGGCATAATAACCACCTAAGATACAAATTGCTACATAACCCAAATTTCCTACAAAACCCATAAGAGGCATCATAATACTAGTCAAAAATTGAGATTTCCACGAGGAGCCATAGAGCTTACTATTAAATGTATCAAACTTTTCAATACTCTTTTTTTCTCCATTAAAAGCTTTAACTACTATATGCCCTCCATACATTTCTTCAATATGACCGTTTAAATTACCAAGAAAATCTTGCTGTTGTTTAAAATACTTTTGTGATTGCTTTACAATAAGCATTATAAGTATCATAGACAAAGGTAAAACTCCAATAGCTACCAAAGACATCCTCCAACTTATTGTAAACATCATGATAAGTACTCCCACCACAGTAGTAACAGAAGTGATTATCTGTCCAAGACTCTGGTTGAGAGTCTGACTAAGTGTGTCAACGTCATTGGTCACTCGGGACAATACCTCACCATGATTTGTAGCATCAAAATATTTTAAAGGCATACGGTTGATTTTTTCGGAAATGTCCTTTCTGAATTTGTAGCTCACCTTCATTGATACATCAGTCATCAACCATCCCTGTACATATCCAAATAATGCACTTAGCAAATACAAGGCAACAAGTTTTATTAATATCCATCCTATTTGATTTAAATCAATGCCGCCTGTTCCAGCAATTTTCGCCACAACTCCCTCAAAAAGTTTTGTCGTAGCTTGACCCATAATTCTCGGACCAACTATTGAAAAAGCAGCACTTCCTATGGCAAAAAGTAGCGAGATAAATATAGCAATTTTATAAACACTTAAATGCTCTAGCAGCTTTTTCATCGTGCCCTTAAAATTACGTGCCTTTTCACCTCCTGCCATCATAGCTCCAGGACCATGCCCCATTCTTCCTTGCCTTGGCGGTCTCTTAAACTCCGACGGTTTATTGTGATTTTGACTCATGCCAATTCCTCCTTTGACAGCTGTGATAAAGCAATTTCCTGATAAGCTGTGCAATTTTTCATTAATTCTTTATGTGTACCTTTTCCTACAATTCTTCCTTCATCAAGCACAATTATCTGCTCTGCATCCATAATTGTAGAAATACGCTGTGCAACAATAAGAATAGTAGCTGATTTGATTTTGTGCTTCAAAGCCCTCCTTAGTGCTGAATCGGTTTTAAAGTCAAGAGCTGAAAAACTGTCATCGAAAATATAAATTTCCGGCTTTTTCATCAATGCTCTTGCGATGGACAGCCTCTGCTTCTGACCCCCGGAAACATTACTTCCTCCTTGTGATATGTCTGATTTTATACCTTCGGGCTTTTCATCCACAAATTCTTTAGCTTGTGCTATCTCTATAGCTAATTTGATATCTTCTTGAGAAGCGTTCTCATTTGCATACTTCATATTTGATTCAATAGTCCCACTAAAAAGTGAGCTCTTCTGAGGCACATAACCGATTTTGTCCCTCAAATCATGTTGTGTAACCTCCCTTACATCTATTCCATTAACTAAAACCTGCCCCTCAGTTACATCATAAAAACGCGGAATCAAATTGACTAGAGTTGTTTTACCCGACCCTGTAGAACCGATAAAAGCTGTTGTCTGACCGGGCATTGCCTTAAAGCTTATATCTTTAAGCATATTTTCTTCTGCACTGTTATACTTAAAAGACACGTTCCTGAATTCAACAACACCCTTCTCACGGTTATTAAACTTCTTTGCATCTTTCGGATCTCTTATTTCAGGCTCAGTTTCTAAAACTTCTACTATACGCTGAGCAGCTACAGAAGCTCTAGGTACCATAATAAACATAAAGGACATCATGAGAAAAGAGAACATTATCTGCATAGCATATTGTATAAATGCCATCATATCTCCTACTCGCATACTTGAATTAGCTATCTGGTTTGCACCCACCCAAATTATTAGTAGAGTAATTCCATTCATTATAAGCATCATGCTAGGAAACATAACAACCATAACCCTGTTTACAAAAAGATTTGTCTTTGTAAGGTCTTGATTTGCCTTATCAAATCTATCTTCCTCAAACTTTTGAGTGTTAAATGCTCTAATAACCATCATACCCGAGAGATTCTCACGTGTAACCAAATTCAGTTTGTCAACAAGTTTTTGAATTAGCTTGAATTTAGGTAGTGCAATAGAGAACACCGCAAGAATTAAGCCTAAAATTGCAATTACCCCCACCGCAATAACCCAAGTCATAGACTGACTCTTTCCAATTGCTTTAATTATACCGCCTATAGCCATTATTAGTGAATAAAATACCATTCTTATCATCATCATTACAAGCATTTGTACATGATTTATATCATTAGTAGTTCTAGTTATAAGAGATGAAGTCGAGAACTTATCCAGCTCTGTATTGGAGAAGCTTTCAACTTTTGTAAATACATCTCTTCTTAAATTACGTGCAAGCCCGGCTCCAGTTCTTGAAGATAGGTAACCTACAAAGACCACACATATTGCACTTAGAAGTGAGACTAAAAGCATACTAACCCCTATATTGACAATGTATCTGTTTTGAATTTGATCCACATTCATACCTAATGCTTTGTACTCCATTTTGACGCTGTTTATGGCATACTGAACAACTGTATCCTCATCCATAATAGCAATTAGGTCATTCATACCCTTGTTCTTCTCAGTGAACTGCTCCTTTGTGATATTTTGTTCGTTAATTTCAAGTTCTCCATACTTTACTTCTTCTTTAATTTTTTCAACCTCTGAAACTGCAACAAATGCTTTTCCCATCACCAGATTGAGCTTCTCAATTTCAGCATTTTCTTTCAACACATATACAGGTTCTTTGTCTAAAACCGGGTATTTCTTAACATAAGTAGGATAGTCTGTGTTTGACTTATCAATGAGTTTATAATTTTCAACCACTTTTGGTCTATCTTTTTCACCCACAAACATTAAAATTTTCTCCATCTGGCTTGCCCTTACCGCTTCAGGAACTGCATTTTCAATGCCTCCATTTTGAATACCGATATTAACTATTTTTGACATATAGTCTGGAAGTGCAAGATCTGCCATTGCCTGACCGAAAAGAAAAACTATAGCAAGAAGAATCAATCCGGTAAAAGGCTTTAAATATTTGGTTAATTTATGCATTATAATATCTACTCCTATTCAATAAATTATTATATTGTTTTTTCTAATAATCCTATTAATATTTCCAAGCCCTCAAATACTTTTTTTACTTCGTCCTCAGTAGCTTTATCCATTACATCTTCGAATTTCTGCTCTATAACTTCAAATTTGTTTTTAACAAGTGCTTTATGCTCTGAAGTTACATTTACCCGAACCACTCTCCTATCATTACTACTTCGAATTCTTTCAACAATTCCCTGTTTCTCGAGTCTGTCCACAATTCCAGACACAGTACTATTAGATAGACCCATCTTTTCGCTTAAATCACTAATTTTCATCTCTCCATAATGGGCTATGATCCCTAAAAGCATTGCCTGTGGTCCCGTCAGGTTCATTTCATTGCAAGGCTTATGTGCATTCTTAAGAAGTCCCATAACTTGTTTTAGTAGTCTAACTACTTCTATGCCCTTACTCATATCCTTCATTATCTTGCTCCTTCCCTCAAATCTATCGGTAATATCATTTTCGTTAAGAAAACAATAGTATTTCGCATAGATATATTTCGCATGCTAAATATATTACTATTTATATTTATGTTAGTCAAGTATTTTTTGCTAAAAAAACTACGGGGCATCCAACCCCTTCGTTTTGCTCCTTTCATTTCACTCTAAGGAGCGTAACAATACAAAAATCAGTACTGCGAATTATTCACAGAACTGATTTTTAATATGCTTTTATATAATTTTATTTACTACTATTCTTTAAAAAGCCCGGCACTAAAGTAACGTTCTGCTCTGTCTACAAGAATTGTTGCTATCACCTTATCTTCTCCAAATTTCTCACCCATCATACGGCTTGCCCAAATATTTGCCCCTGACGAAATACCTGCAAGGATACCCTCCGTCATAGCAAGTTCTCTAGCAACATTGATAGCATCCTCATCATCCACTTCAACAATTTCATCAACGATGCTTGTATCCATAATTTGAGGTATAAAACCATCACCAATACCCTGAATTTTATGAATACCTGGTCTGTGACCTAAAAGTGCAGAAACATTCTTTGGTTCTACAGCAACAATTATGCAATTAGGATTTTTTTCTTTCAAAAAACGACCAACACCCGTAATAGTGCCTCCACTGCCAATCCCTGATACAAATACATCTACTTTACCTTTAAGCTGTTGCCATATTTCAGGTCCTGTTGTTATGTAATGTATTTGGGGGTTATCATAATTTGCAAATTGTTGCGGAATAAACACAGAACTATCACTTTTCGCACGTCTTTCCACTTCCTCAACCGATCCGCCGATGCTCTCTTGTGCAGGCGTAAGAATCAGTTCTGCACCCAAACCTTTTATAAGTTTTTTTCTTTCATCACTCATGTTTTCAGGCATTACAATTACGACTTTATACCCCTTTTGTACACCTACAAATGCAATTCCTATTCCAGTATTACCCGATGTAGGTTCCATAATTGTCATGCCCTTTTTTAATACACCACGTTTTTCGGCTTGTTCAATCATGTATTTTGCTATTCTGTCCTTTATACTTCCTCCAGGATTTAAGAACTCCGCTTTACCATAAATGGACATACCAGTTAGCTTTTTCAAGGAAATCATCGGGGTATTTCCAATCAAATCAATAGCACTATTAACAATCATATCCAAGACTTCTCCATTCTAATTAGGTGTTTCAAAAAAACTGGTTAATGGGTGTTTCAAAATTTTGAAACACCTTATTGCTCAACTTAATTTTATCTTTCTTCAATATCTATATACTCACGTCTTTGGGCAACGCTTTTGTAAGCAGGTCTGATTATCTTTCCTGCATTTACAATTTCCTCAATACGGTGAGCACTCCAGCCTGCAATCCTAGATATTGCAAAAATCGGTGTAAACATTTCATTTGGAATACCTAGCATTTTGTACACAAAACCAGAATAAAAATCTACATTTGCACTTACACCTTTATACATTTTACGCACTTCTGCTATTACTCTAGGTGCCAATTCTTCCACTTTTGAATAGAGATTAAACTCTGCTTCAAGCCCCTTTTCTTTTGCCAGCTCCTGTGCATACTCTTTTAAAACTAAACAACGGGGGTCTGAAATTGAGTATACCGCGTGTCCAATACCATATATAAGTCCTGAACAGTCAAAGGCCTCTTTCTTGAGCAATTTCATCAAGTACTCCTCTATTTCCGTGTCGCTATTCCAGTCTTTTAGATTCTTTTTCATATCGTCAAACATCTGAACTACTTTAATATTTGCTCCTCCATGTCTAGGTCCTTTTAATGAACCTAAAGCCGCTGACATTACAGAATATGTGTCGGTTCCTGATGATGTTACTACATGAGTCACAAAAGAGGAGTTGTTACCACCTCCATGTTCTGCATGAAGTACAAGGGCAAGATCTAAAAGTGTTGACTCTAGCTTTGTATATTGACTATCAGGTCTTAACATATGCAATATATTCTCTGCAGTACTCAATTCTGGTTTCGGGCTATGAATAAACAAACTTTTGTTTTCGTGATAGTGGGAATACGCATGATAACCATATACCGCAATAGAAGGAAAACATGCAATCAATCTAATGCATTGTTCAAGTACATTTGCAATAGAAGTGTCATCAGCACGGTCATCATAACTATAAAAGGTGAGAACACTTCTAGCTAGTACATTCATCATATCTTTGCTTGGAGCATTCAAAATCATATCCCTTACAAAACTATCAGGAAGATATCGGTAATCAGCAAGAATTTGTTCAAAATCAGCCAACTGTTTTTTATTAGGCAAATTTCCGAACAATAGCAAATAACAAGTTTCTTCAAAACCATTTCTTCCGCTTTTAATAAAACCATCGGCAAGATCAGTAACATCTATTCCCCTATACATGAGCCTTCCTGGAACGGGAATCATCTCGTTTTCATCAATAATATAAGAATGTACTTCACCAATCTCCGTCAATCCGACAAGTACTCCTTTACCGTCAAGGTCTCGAAGTCCACGCTTTACCTGATATTTGAGAAATAGTTCTTGATTAATCAAACTGCTCTTTTGTGCTAACTTGCTTAGTTCTTCAATATCTCTTTTATGTTCCTTAAGTTTAAAATTTCCCATAATACTACCTCCTCATATTGAAAACTTTTTTAACAAACTATTTCGCAGTGCTAATATATGTAGATATAGCTAAGTTGAACAAAATAAAGAACAGTAAATAATTCTGATTTTTATTACCATTTTACATAAATTACAATTAACAAGCAATATATTTACTATAATTTATCAAGCAGGTTTGGTGCTATTTTCAAGTACTTCAAGATATGAATAGGCATAGGAATTCTCTGTACCACACATTTCATGTGATGGCTTCAAACTTAAACAGACAGCAGGTCTCTCATTTTTCCCAAATAGTTTACATTTGTTATCGTCTGTCAATTGAACACATCTTACACCAGCTGGTTTTCCTTGAGGCATACCTGGTATTGGTGATGATATGGATACAACAATACAACAAGCAGCACAACCTATTCTACATTCCATTCCTATTGTCCTTTCAAAAATACTTAATAATATTTATAAAACCCCTTTAGCAAAATTAAATCCATAAGCTTATGAATTATCACTTCAAAAACTATATCTTTAGAGCATTTTGTTTTTTGAATATTCAATATATTCGCTTGCAAAAATCAAATAATACTAATATAGTTAAAAAGATATTATATCATTTTTTTCAGCATATTTAATAAAAATTTTTATAAAATCTAAAATGTAATAAAAACCATATAGATTTACTATAGAAAATAGCTATTTGTCCAAGTATTTTAGAATAAATTTAACACAAACACCAAAAAACGACCAAGCTTGTCCTAACATAAATTATTTGAACTTTTTTGCATATTGTCTTTATACCCAAATAGTCTTAGAATTAACAAGGTATGATTTAGGATTTAGTATAAATTCTGATAAACTAACTTTTATTATCAGTTTATCAAAATGCTTTCTCCGATTATAACTCTATGTTTATAATGCTTGTTTACTTTTCTAATAAAGGTAATTGCAAAAGGACTTTGCAATTACCCTTTCAAAGAAAGCAAGTTTATTGAACTTTAACCTTAGCATTGATTACTTTTGAATCAACTTAATAGAATGGAGTGAAAATAATGATAAATGAATACGTAAGAGACCTCAAGCAAGAGTTTAAAGGTTATAACGCCAATAAACTCAAACAAGATCTGCTGGCAGGTCTAACTGTCACGGCAGTCGCTCTGCCACTTGCTCTTGCCTTTGGTGTAGGCTGTGGTGCAACAGCGGCAGCTGGTCTTATTACCGCGATTATTTCAGGTTTTGTGATCGCCTCACTTTCAGGAGCCTCCTTTCAAGTTTCAGGTCCTACAGGTGCGATGACAGCTATCCTCATATTGCTTTCACAAAAGTATGGTCTTAACGGAGTTTGGCTGGCAGGAGCGATGTCAGGGGTTATACTTGTAATAGCAGGACTATTGAAATTTGGCAAGATTGTATCCTACATACCAGCACCTGTTGTGACAGGCTTTACATCAGGTATAGCATTGATTATCGCCATTGGTCAAATTGATAATTTTTTTGGAATAAAATCAGCGGAAGCTAGTTCTACAGCAATAAAATTTATCAACTATTTCAAAACCGGTATAACCCCAAACTGGTCTGCTGTGCTTTTAGGGTGTATTGTAATTGCAACAATGCTATTATGGCCGAAAAAGTGGAATGCCATAGTACCTTCATCCCTTGTAGGGCTTGTGGTTGCACTGGTGGTACATTTGATTTTCGATTTTAATGTTGCAGTTATAGGTGAAATTCCTAAAACCCTCTTACCTGAAAGTAGGTTAAATCTTTTAAATATTGATGTATCAAGTCTAAAGGGAATGGTTATGCCTGCATTAAGTATTGCTGCTCTTGGAATGATTGAAAGTCTCCTTTGCGGTGAAGTAGGCAGTAAAATGAAAGGTGAAAAGTTAGATGCCAACCGTGAGTTAGTAGCCCAGGGAATAGGTAATATAATAATACCTTTCTTTGGAGGAGTTCCGTCAACCGCTGCCATTGCAAGGACAAGTGTTGCAATTAAGTCAGGCAGTCAAACTAGACTTGTTAGTATTTTTCATTCGGTAGGTCTTCTTATATCGATGTTTATCCTTGCACCTGTTATGTCCCAAATCCCTTTAGCTGCTCTTTCCGGTGTACTTATGGTTACAGCCTGGCGTATGAATGAATGGGAAAACATTAAATACATTTTTTCCAAACGTTTTACAAGTGCTATTCTAAAATACTTAATTACAATGTTTGCTACCATAGTATTTGATCTGACTCAGGCAATTATAATAGGAGTTGTATTCGCAAGCTTTATGTTTTTGGTCAAAATCTCAAACATGGGAATCAGTATTCATGAAGTTGATAAAGAAAGACTTAGCGAAAAAAGCGGGAAGTTTTTAGACAAAACCTTAGCACATATACGCGTAGTATATTTTACAGGACCCATTTTCTTTGCAACGGTAAAACAATTAAACTCACAACTGTCTGATATAGATAACATAGGAGTTCTTATTCTATCTATGCGTGGTGTTCCTCTGATTGATACTTCAGGCGTTCAAGCCCTTGATGAACTCTATCATCAATTGCATCAAAGAAACTGCCAGCTTATGTTATGCGGACTTCAACCAAATGTAAAAGATATGCTTAAGAAAAGTAATTTAGCAAACCATATCGGTAAAGGTATGGTTTTCTGGAGTGCAGATCAGGCAATTATTGCTGCACAAGATATGGTTGTAGCCTAAGACTAGCGACTAGATGAGATGTTGTAAAGCTTGTTTATATAAGCATAGGAATTTTGAAATGTCCTAAATAGTACTTTAAACTATTGCTATATTGATTTATAATGATTATTATGAGTGCTTGATAATATTAACGCCTCTATTTCTCCTATGTGCTATTTTTTTTAAAATAGTCACTAGTTGAATTTCTAGAGGCGATTGTTATTTTCAAAACCTTAATATATATTAATTTTTTAACAGGGGTGATTTTTTCGTGGGAGGACTTTTCGGGGTGGCATCAAAAAATGATTGTGTGACAGATCTATTTTTTGGTACCGACTACCATTCACATTTAGGAACAAGTCGTGGAGGCATGACAGTATGGAACGGTAATGGATTTACCAGGTCTATTCATAATATTGAAAACACTCAATTTAGGACAAAATTTGAGAACGACCTTCCTGGTATGTCAGGTAATATAGGTGTTGGATGTATTAGTGATAATGAGGCACAGCCGTTGTCTATATTTTCACATCATGGTAATTACGCAATAACAACAGTAGGACGTATTAATAATATCAATGAGCTCGTTAATAAAACCTTTGAGAGACATTATCTCCATTTCTCTGAGATGAGCAAAGGTGAAATAAACCCTACAGAAGTAGTGGCAGCTCTGATAGATCAAGAATGTACTATAAAAGAAGGTATCAGAAGGTCTCAGGAGGAGATAGAAGGCTCCTGTACAATGCTTATACTGACCTCTAAAGGCATTTATGCAGCTAGAGATTTCTATGGCAGGACACCTTTAATAGTTGGGGAAAAAGAAGGTGCTCTTTGTGTGGCATCCGAGTCTTGTGCTTTTCCAAATTTAGGTTACAAGATAAAATACGAACTTGCTCCAGGGGAAATTGTATTCTTATCACCTGACGGTATGGAAAAAATAACACCTCCCAGTGATAAAATGAAGATATGTGCCTTTTTGTGGGTCTACTATGGTTATCCATCTTCATCCTATGAAGGTATGAATGTTGAAATAATGCGCTATCGCAATGGTGCTGCATTAGCCCGTAGAGACTCTCTCGACATTGACCTTGTTGCAGGTGTTCCCGATTCGGGAGTGGCCCATGCAATCGGTTACTCTAATGAAGCTAGAATTCCCTTTGGCAGACCATTTATAAAGTACACTCCAACCTGGGCAAGGAGTTTTATGCCACAAGATCAAGAAATCCGTAACTTGGTCGCAAAAATGAAACTCATTCCAATTCCCGAACTGGTACAGGGAAAAAGTGTACTATTTTGTGATGATTCCATTGTCCGCGGTACGCAGCTTCGTGAAACAGCCGAGCTACTCTATAACTGTAATGCTAAAGAAGTTCATATGCGTTCAGCATGCCCACCGCTTCTCTATGGCTGTAAATATCTAAACTTTTCAAGATCCCGTACCGAGTTGGATTTGGCTACTCGTCGTGCAATTGTAGAATTAGAAGGCAGCGAACCTGCTTCCTTTGATGAATACACCGATTCCTCCACTGAAAAGCACAGTTGCATGGTGGACTGTATACGCAAGCGTTTGAATCTTACAACATTGAAGTATCAGAGACTTGACGATATGATAGATGCAATAGGCTTGCCAAAAGACAAAGTATGTACCTATTGTTGGAACGGCAAAGAGTAATACTTAGTAATAATGAAAAACACTTAGATTTTGCTAGTTACTCTTAAAAAGTGGTGAAGGAAAAAAAAGTTATTTTTCCTCACCACTTTGTTTACGTTTTATGTAATACTAATCCGTTATGCTTTCATTTTTCACGATATGTTTAAAAAAACATCAGCATATATGAAAATTCACGAGCTTATTGTTTCTAACTAAGTGCTCATATAGTTTTGCAACCTTTTTACTAACATCAAGAATGATTATACTTTCTAAAACAGCAAGAACATTCGCATACCCAATAAATGAATCTTCTGTAAATAGTGCAAGTATTTCTCCATCGGATACTTTTCTTAAATCAGATTTAGGAACACATATCAACATACAAAGCCCTCCTTTTTATTTAGTGTTTGTAGAGGTATAAATATTGTACTATTATTATTCCCTAAAGACTTGTAAAATAACCATATTTCATAGTACGAAGGGTATTTTGTCTATATTAGAAGTCCATTTTTTTATTATTACAAATGCCAGCTATTTAAAAATCACCTAGATATTACCCTTACAATATTATATTATGATTCTAGTCCAAAGTTGACTTCAATAACTCCAACTGAAGATTCAATACTAATCATAAGAGTTGGTACCGTACCCATAACAAAAAATATATCATGACCCATTATGACAGAAGGTGGAGTAATATCAAGATCTCTAAAACCCTTCAACCCCCCTACGGCATTTCCTGTAATCATGTTTGCCAGCTCTGCTAAAGCACTTCTTTCAAATTCTCTTAGTTCTGTAACGGGCATTCCAACCATGCACGAAACTATTTTTATAGCAGTCTGAAAGTCAAAAGAGTAGAAAACATTACCTTTGACCTCTCCAACTATTCCAAGAAAAGCTGTTATATCTCTATCAACATACATCTCATCTTTTACTTTTACTTCTCCCTTTTTGATGTCACTGATACCTAGCTGACCTAATACCAATTCAACGGCTCGTAAAAACGGGTTTACATGATTAGCATCCAACTACTCCAACCCCCCCTGAAAACCAATGTTAAGCTTTATTTTTCCGGAGGCTGTATTACACAAAAAAGATGAAGAAATTACTTTTGGAGTTAAAAGAATTATACTTTTTCCAGTATAAGCAACAGGAGTAGCCAGACGAAGATCTAAAGAATGAGTATCATTTATATATGTATTTGCATCCCCTGCAATAATGCTGCTGAGTTCAGAAATTGCAGCTATGAATGCCCTGTCTTTCAAATTAAAGCACGGTCTTCCAAGCATCTTCGATGCTATTTTACAAGCCAAATCCACTTCTAAGTCAATCATAAACCTGCCTTTTATCTTGCCTGTAAAATTAATTATAGAACCGACACCATAGGAAATTATTTCACCGTTCTCTAACTCTTCATCTTTACATTCATAAATATCTATACCTACCATTCGCTTAATTGTATTCTTAGTACTAGATAAGTATGGTTCTTCCAATCTCTTATCCATCTTCTCCTCCTCTCAAAATGCATGCTTTTGTAAAAATATCTTGCATTTTTTCTTCTATCTATACAAGCCATGTACATTCTTTGTTGTTCTTTTCGTGTGCGATATTATGACTTTATATCCCAAAACTGTATGTATTACCGTTTTTAAAATACCACAAAAAAACAGTAAGTACTAACAGAAAAAAGATAATTATATTTATAGAAACGACATTTGTAAATTTTTAGACATCTATTAAAGAAAGAATTGTTATGTAAATTTATATACGTATTTATAATATTCGACTTTTTCTTATAAAAACCTTTTTTAAATCTTTTTTTATTTATTTCATTAGAATATTTTTTAATATCCTTTGCAGGTTCTAAGTACAAAGTCCGTCAACTCAAATTTCTAAATTTTCTATTGACTAGTTCTTTTTTTAATTACATATAATATATCGACAATTATTATTATTTTTTTAATATACTTCATATCATGAAAACGAACATGTACACATACTCAAAGAGCAAAAAAGAAGGTACTCGTCACCGTGCAAATGCATATTATGGAACTTTATTTTTTAACCAAAATATTTTCTTAGGTATCAAAAAAGAAACAAGGTATATACACCTTGTTTCTTTATACTTTAGTATAACAGAAATAATGTTTATTAACGCTCAATTTAGCGTATATTTTTGTGGTATTCTTGAAGAGATTTAATTGGTACAACTTGTTTTTTACTCTCTTTAAATGCAGCAATACCTTTAACCGAAGCATTTGCAGCAGCCATAGTTGTTATATAAGGTATTTTATATTTGATAGCTGTCTTACGTATATAGGAATCATCATCTTGACTCTTTTTCCCGATTGGGGTATTTATTATTAATTGAATCTCTTTATTAGTTATAGCATCTACTATATTAGGTCTTCCCTCATTTATCTTATTTATTACTTCGGCTTCAACATTGTTTTGTGACAGATATTTTTGAGTCCCGGAAGTTGCCTTGATTTTAAATCCTATTTTTACAAATTCCTTTGCAACTTCAAGAGCTTGTGCTTTATCTCTGTCAATTACACTTATCAAAACAGTACCCGTTTCGGGCAAAGATACCTGTGTAGCCTCCTGAGACTTGAAAAAAGCAAGACCGAAAGAATCTGAAAGACCTAAAACTTCCCCAGTTGAACGCATCTCAGGTCCTAGAACAGGATCTACTTCTTGAAACATATTAAACGGGAAAACTGCCTCTTTTACACCATAATGGGGTATATTAAGCAACTTGAAGTTATAGTCGGAAAATTTCTTTCCTTCTGCTATATTTGAAACCATAAGCTCTGTAGCAATACGAGCCATTCTAATGTTGCATACCTTTGAAACTAGCGGCACTGTTCTTGAAGCACGAGGATTCGCTTCTAATACATATACTTTGTCATTTGCAATGGCATACTGCATATTCATCAAACCTATAACATTAAGTTCTCTAGCGATCTTCTCGGTGTATTTGCGTATAGTTGCAAGGTGCCTGTCTTGTATACTGATAGTCGGGATAACACAGGCAGAGTCCCCAGAGTGAATTCCTGCAAGCTCTATGTGCTCCATGACTGCAGGCACAAATACTTCTTTTCCGTCAGAAATAGCATCGGCTTCTGCTTCAACAGCATTATCGAGGAATTTGTCAATTAATATCGGTCGTTCGGGAGTAACATCAACAGCAGCTTCCACATACTGCTTTAGCATTAATTCATCATAAATTACTTCCATACCACGCCCACCTAAAACATATGACGGACGCACCATTAATGGATATCCGATACGATTTGCAATCTTGATAGCCTGCTCTAAATCACTTGCCATACCTGCTTCAGGCATTGGAATATCAAGCTTTTTCATCATTACACGAAATTGATCTCTGTCCTCTGCAAGATCGATAGCATCAGTACTTGTCCCTAGTATTTTAACTCCTGCCTTAGCAAGTTCTGCTGCTATATTAAGTGGTGTCTGACCTCCAAACTGAACAATTATACCTAAAGGTTTTTCTTTTTCATAGATACTCAATACATCTTCAACGGTGAGTGGCTCAAAATAAAGCTTATCCGATGTATCATAGTCAGTAGATACGGTTTCAGGGTTACAGTTTACCATTATTGTTTCATATCCCATATCCCTTATTGCAAAGGCAGCATGAACACAGCAATAATCAAATTCGATACCCTGACCTATTCTATTTGGTCCTCCTCCTAGTATCATAATCTTTTTATTGCTGCTAACTGGAGTTTTGTCTGGGGCATTATAAGTGGAATAATAATATGCTGCATTTTCCACTCCGCTGACAGGTACCGGTTCCCAACCTTGAACAACACCAATTTCGACACGTTTGCTTCTTATCTCAGATTCGTCAACTGAAAGGAGCTTTGCTATATACTTGTCGGAAAAACCATCTTTCTTAGCACGAGTAAGCAAATCATCAGGCAAATTTGTGCCTTTATATTTCAATATTTCTTCCTCAAGCATAACAAGTTCTTTCATTTGCTCAATAAAATACTTCTTAATATGTGTAAGCTTGTGTAGTTCATCAACTTGTGCACCTTTTCTTAAAGCCTCATACATTATAAACTGTCTTTCGCTAGTTGGCTCTGCAAGCATTTCCATCAACTCAGGAAGTGTCTTTTTATTATAGTCCTTCGCAAATCCCAAACCATGTCTTCCTATTTCCAATGAACGAATTGCTTTATGCAAAGCTTCCTTATAAGTCCTACCTATACTCATCACTTCTCCGACAGCTCTCATTTGAGTTCCAAGCTTATCTTCTGCACCCTTGAATTTTTCAAAGGCCCACCTTGCAAACTTGACAACGATATAGTCCCCAGAAGGCGTATATTTGTCAAGAGTTCCACCCTTCCAGTATGGAATTTCATCAAGGGTAAGCCCAGCTGCGAGCAGTGCAGAAATTAAAGCTATAGGGAAACCTGTAGCTTTAGACGCAAGGGCGGATGAACGTGATGTTCTTGGATTTATCTCTATAATTACAACTCTGTCTGTCTTAGGATCGTGAGCAAATTGAACGTTTGTGCCTCCAATAACCTCAATTGCCTCTACAATAGAATACGCATATTTTTGCAATCTTTCCTGAAGTTCTTTACTGATTGTCAACATAGGTGCCGAACAGAAAGAGTCACCTGTATGAACCCCCATAGGGTCAATGTTTTCAATAAAGCAAACGGTAATCATTTTGTTATTTGAATCACGAACCACTTCAAGTTCTAGCTCTTCCCAGCCTAAAACCGACTCTTCTATAAGTACTTGTCCCACCATACTTGCTGAAATTCCTCTTCCTGCTATAAGCTCCAGCTCCTCCATATTGTAAACCAAACCACCGCCTGTACCGCCCATAGTATATGCAGGTCGAACTACTACAGGGAATCCAAGCTTTTGAGCTATTTGTTTTGCTTCCTCAACAGAGTATGCAGGTTCACTTCTAGGCATTTCTATACCTAGCTTAGTCATAGTCTCTTTAAAGGCAATACGGTCTTCTCCACGCTCAATAGCATCTAGCTGTACACCTATTACTTGAACACCATACTTGTCAAGTATCCCTGCTTTTGACAATTCCAAGCATAGATTTAATCCCGATTGTCCTCCAAGGTTTGGAAGTACTGCATCTGGACGCTCCTTGTCGATTATTTCAGTTAATCGTGGTACGTTTAGCGGCTCTATATATGTTGCATCGGCCATCCCCGGATCAGTCATTATTGTTGCAGGATTTGAATTTACCAGTATGACCTGGTAACCTAAATTACGCAGTGCTTTACAAGCCTGAGTGCCTGAATAATCAAACTCACATGCTTGTCCTATGATAATAGGTCCTGAACCGATTATCATTATTTTGTTAATATCGGATCTTTTTGGCATAATATCTACTCCTTCATTGTGCTTGCTCATAATTGAGCTCTGCGAAATATTATATAACAAAACTTGCATAATTCATAATATTTTTTAATTAATTCTGATAATAATTATTAGCATACCATAAAATAGAACATTCTGGAAATGAATGATATATAGTAAAACTCCTTCAAAAAATCTCCTAAACAAAGCGCCTCTTATTTTTGAAGCCAATAGCTTCACAACAAAAGGCGCTTATATTATTCAAATTTATACGTACATACTCTTTCTCATAGCTGTAAGCTCTTCATTCTCAAGATACTCATCATAGGTCATAGTTCTATCTATCAAACCCTTAGGCGTTATTTCAATTATCCTGTTAGCTACAGTCTGAACAAATTGGTGGTCATGGGATACAAACAATATTGTTCCCTTATAATTTATCATACCGTTGTTGAGTGCAGTAATAGATTCAAGATCAAGGTGGTTGGTAGGCTCATCGAGTATAAGCACATTAGCACCAGAAAGCATCATTTTTGCGAGCATACAACGTACTTTTTCTCCTCCCGACAGTACTGATGCTTTTTTTAACGCCTCTTCTCCAGAGAAAAGCATTCTCCCTAGCCATCCCCTTAGAAAAGTCTCAGTTTGATCTTTAGAATACTGTCTTAACCAATCTACTAGATTCAAATCAACTCCATCAAAATATTTCGAATTGTCTTTTGGGAAATATGCCTGAGATGTGGTTACGCCCCATTTAAAATCTCCACTGTCCGGCTTAATCTCTTCCATAAGAATCTGGAAAAGAGTCGTCTTAGTAAGACCATTCGGCCCCACAAAAGCAATCTTATCACCCTTGTTAACCGTGAAACTTACTTTATCAAGCAGCTTCTCACCGTCAACTGTAATACTTAAATCATTAACCATAAGAAGGTCATTTCCTGCTTCCCTATCGGGCTTAAAATCCACAAAGGGGTACTTTCTAGAAGACGGCTTTATATCCTCTAAAGTAAGCTTTTCCAATAGTTTTTTCCTTGAAGTAGCTTGCTTTGATTTTGAAGCATTCGCACTGAAGCGTTGGATAAACTCCTGAAGTTCCTTAATCTTTGCCTCTGTCTTTCTATTCAAATCTCTTGCCTGTTGGAGTGCTAATTGACTTGATTCATACCAAAAATCATAGTTTCCAACATATAATTGTATTTTATTATAGTCAATATCCGCAATGTGGGTACAAACCTTATTTAAAAAGTGTCTATCGTGAGATACAACTATAACAGTATTTTCAAAGTTGTATAGAAAATTCTCCAACCAACTTATCGATTCTATATCTAAATGGTTGGTAGGCTCGTCTAAAAGCAATATATGTGGATTTCCAAACAATGCCTGTGCTAAAAGCACTCTAACTTTTAAATTCGCATCAATATCCTTCATTTTTTTATAGTGAAAATCTTCACCGATGCCAAGACCATTTAAAAGAGTTGCTGCCTCCGATTCCGCTTCCCATCCGTTCAATTCAGCAAACTCTGCCTCAAGCTCAGAAATCTTTATACCATCTTCTTCAGAAAAATCCTCTTTAGCATAAAGCTTTTCCTTTTCATCTATAATTTCACACAATCTTTTGTGTCCTAACATAACAGTCTTTAAAACATCATGTTCATCAAATTCATAATGGTTCTGCTTTAATACCGCTAGCCTTTCTCCAGGAGTTATAATTATTTCACCTTTGTTCGCTTCAACTTCTCCAGAAAGAATTTTTAAAAACGTTGATTTCCCCGAACCATTTGCACCTATAAGCCCATAGCAATTCCCGGGTGTAAATTTTATATCCACATTTTCAAATAATGCACGACCACCATATCTAAGGGATATACCACTTGCATGAATCATATATACAACCATCCTTCATTTATTTTACGGCATATTATAACATATAGAAAGTAAAGCTGCAAACAAAGCAACTTATTAGTGTACAAAAGTATGAAAGGCATTGCAGAAGCTAAATTCTACAATGCCTTTATTTTGTTAATATTGTTTTTTTAAATGCTTTGGGTATGCTCAAATTCGTATTATAACTATATAAGTCCATCCTTTTCCTTTTGATAGATAACCTTCAAAACACCTTCCTCTGAATTAGCAGGAGCTACAAAACGAGCCTTTGCTCTTACCCCTTCAGGAGCATTCTCAACCGCATAACTGTAATATGCTTCTTCCATCATCGGTACATCATTAAAATAATCTCCAAAAACCATAGTTTCATTATATTCCACACCAAACATACCCTGTAAATTCTTTATTGCAACGCCCTTGTCCACATCCAACCTTCCAAAATCCATCCAATGCTTGCCTGAAACAATTACATTTGTTTCTTTACTCCATTTGCTAGCAAAAATAGGATATGAATGTTCCTGGGCATCAATGTAATCATAAAGGGCAATTTTGAGTACGTCATCTTCTACACACAACAAATCCTCAACTAGTTCACATCTATGATAATACTTTCTAACTTCAGCCTCAAATTCACTATTAAGCGTCTCAACATAGGCACTTTTTTTCCCACAAAGCACTATATCGCATTTATCGGCTCCTCTAATATCTCTTATAATGCCTTCTACCTTTTGTCTTTCTAATGAACGAAAAAAAAGTTCTTTCCCTTTATGCATTACAATCGAACCATTTTCTGCTATAAACACAAGCTGATGCTTATAAGGCTCAAAATCATTAATTAGTGTGTGATACTGTCTCCCACTTGCAATTGCCACATACACCCCTTTATCTACAAGTCTCAGTAATAATTCCCCAAACCCTTCCGGTAATTTGCCTTCTGCGTTTAGTAAAGTTCCATCAACATCTATAGCTATTAATTTAATCATATTCAACACCTTTACTTTAATCATTATTACATACATAATACATAAAGCATTTTACATTAATTACTTAGCTTATACAAGTGCATCTTAATTATCACAAATACTTTTCTATATTTTGTGCTATAAACATCTTTATAGATTCATATGTTGCGAAAAATTCGGCTTCTGGACTAGAAATACTGATGCTTTAACTGCACTTACTGATCCAAAATCTTTTTCGCAACATATATTAGGATAAATCACTACCTAAATAGCCTTTTTGCTTTCACCCATATAATTTATTGAGCAAATAAAATACTTTTTATCGTTTATAATCATTCTATGATTTCTTTTGTTTATTTCAGACACATTTACTGACTTATTCTTTCTATCCGAAACATCATATAAGTCGATCTTTGAATCTGCTTCAATAACCTTTGTAAAAAACATATCCGGCCTTTCACTCTTAAAACAACGCTTTCCTATCAAAACATTTCTAACAGGAGTAACCTTTAAAATAAACATTAAATAATCACCCTTTCAACTTACTTTGAATTTTTTGCTGTATCTGTTTGCATAACTGCTTGCTACGAAGGAATCGGGTTTTATCTTTGCGTCTATACCTATACCTTCAAAATAACCGACCATTTCTCGTATAAGCTTTCTTGTTTCTCCTTTCGTTCCTACATCTATATGTGCTTCAAGTTTACAATCAAAATTTCTATACCTTACAGTAAAATCATACATTACACCCATTAACTGTTCGTTTAGCATATATACCAATTCATAGGTCATCAAAGTTTCCTTAGAAATTTTTTCTTTTAGATTTACATATCTTTTATTCTCAACCACTTTAGTTACACAGCACCAGGCACCTTGCCCGACTCTATGTACATGTATTCCAGTTACAAAACAGGTATATCTTCCCTTTACCTGTGAGTCAGTTCCCACTGCAATCCTATAATGACAATCAGGATTTGCCTTAATAAAATACCTTATACTTGCAACTACATCTGCAAAACTCATATTCTTTTGCATTGAATTATAAAATCTCATCCTTTTCACCAACTTCTGTAATTATTCTTTTTATTAAATGCACCTTTCACTTCGTTCGAAAGAGACATAACAAAAAGTGGTTAAATCCATTACATTGGACTTAACCACTCTATTTTTATTAAATGCTTATATAACTTTAGTCAAACATTAAGTAATAATGCCACCAAAATTGCTAATACTGCATTTATATAACAGAGGACCAGACCAATGTATATTATCAAAACCTATACTTTGTCTTTCTGATAATCTTGCTTCTATATTTATTTGTTTAAATTCATAGGGTCTAAAACAATACATTGTAAATCCTCCTTTCACATAATCATTAGAATTAAAATTTCCTTAAACACATAATAGCTTTTTAAATAGCATTCTCTAAGATACAGCAAGTATATGGTAACACAGCTACACTTGCAAAGTCAACCAAAATATAGAATTGAAACATTTTTGTAACATTTCCTTTTTTTAATATTTATCGAATTCTGTATCACTTATAGAAATATCCATTTCATTAATGAGTTTCTTTTTTGAATTAGCCTTTTTATTCTTACCCGTCTCTTCTAATAAACCCATTATTTCTTTGTCTATGCTTTCATATCCCGATTTTACATTCCCACTGTTTCTCACCTTAAATCTGCTTACAATATCATTAAGGGTATCTGCCTGACTGGACAACTCCTGACTTGAGGCAGCACTTTGCTGTGAAGTTGCTGAATTTGTCTGAACAACCTGTGAAATTTGTAATACCCCTTGATTAGCTTGAGAAATTCCTGTTGCCTGTTCATTAGATGAGACCGCAATTTCACTTACAAAGTCAGTTGCTTTTGTAACTCCTTCAACAATCTTTTTAAGTGCTTCTGCAGTATCTTTTGCTATATTCATTCCATTTTCAGTTTTTTTGACGGTTCCCTCTATTAAAACAGTTGTCTCTTTTGCCGCTTGTGCACTTCTGCCGGCTAAATTTCTGACTTCATCAGCCACAACAGCAAATCCCTTTCCATGCTGTCCTGCTCTAGCTGCTTCAACAGCAGCATTTAACGCAAGAATATTAGTCTGAAATGCTATTTCATCTATAACTTTTATTATTTTAGAAATGCTTGTTGATGCTGTGGATATTTCATCCATTGATTTTAACATTTCCTTCATTTGTTCATTACCCTCAACCGCATCTTCTTTAACTTCCATCGCAAGTTCACTTGTCTCTTGGGCATTAGCAGCATTCTTTTTAGTTTGATTAGCTATTTCATTCATAACAGCTGTCAATTCTTCAATTGAACTAGCCTGTTCTGTTGTGCTCTGTGACAACATTTGTGATGAGTCTGCGATTTGCCTTGAACCCGATGCCACCTGAAATGCTACCACTCTCATCTTATCTAAAACATCATTGAATACTGATAAAATATTATTGAGAGAATTTTTTATCTCGATAAAATCACCTTTAAAATCTTTATCTATAATAATGTCTAAGTTTCCATCAGACATTTCATTAAGTACTTGGCTAATTTCACTTATATAGTCCTTCAAATTGAATATTGTCTTATTTAGAGCCTCTTTTATTACCGCATGTTCTCCCTTATAATCTCCTTTAACACTGACCTGTAAGTTTCCCTTCTCAAGTTCTGAAAGTACGCTTGTCGCTTCATTAATTGGCTCAATAACCGCATCTAGCGTTTTATTTATTCCTAAAATTATTTCACGATATAATCCTTTGAAGTTTTCTGCTCTTCCTCTATGGTGAAGTTTACCTTCAATTGCTGCTGAGGTTAATGTATTCACTTCATAAACTAGTCCCTTTATCGCCTCAGTGGTCTTTTGAAATGCGGGTCCTATCTCATCCCTATCATCTTTTATCAGTAGCTCAAAATCAAAATCACCTTCTGCTATTTTATTCAATGCACCTACTATGTATTTTTGAAGATCATCAGCATATCTATCCATAGAGTCTGCAAGCTGACCGATTTCATCCTTTCTATTTAAATTTTGCCTCATTTTCAAGTGACCTTTCTCAATTTCTTTAATTTGTCCTACAAGCGAAACAAGCGGATTAGAAATGTCTTTAATCACCACATAACCTATGAAAGTAAGAATAGCCAATAAAAGTATCACTCCTATTGAAATGTTAGTTAAAACGAAAGTTCTCTTACTATCGTATTTTTCTTCATTTAGATTTACTGCTTCATCAAGCAAATTTGTTATTTCGTCTAAATATTCACGTGGTTGGTTAAATCCCTCTTCCCACCCTTTATCAAAAGCCTTATTGTCTATAGATAAAGTAGAAACTTCAACCCATTCATCTATCCCGGGGATTATCTTATCAAACAATTCAAACGCTGTTAAATTACTAATTTTCCCTTTAAATTGTATCCAATCGTTTTTTGTAGAATCCATTTCATTTCTTGATTCTAAAATTCTTTCTTTTGCAGTTTCAATGTTGTCATGGAAAAAAGCAATTTCTCTATCAATGTCCTCTTTTGTGCTATCCGTTAAAACTAGTTTTTGAACTGCTGTATATGCCTGGTATAAATCTCTGTCAGCATTTAATATTGACTCTTCTGCTGCACGTGCTGATTTTAACATTCTAGTTTCTTCATTTTGTATATTACTACTCCACTTAACGGCAAAAACTGCAAATATTGCAACACCAACTACCATTACAATTATGAACAATAAGATCTTGTTTCTAATTGACAAATTTGAAATCCATTTCATCATTTTGACACACTCCTTTTAATACTAATAATTTGTCTCTAAAAACTCTGAACCGAAATATAGGTTCTTTCTATAATAATTTTAAAACAGAAAAAAATCCTTTCTATTTCATATTTCGGTATATTTTGAATTTTCCTTATAGATATTTTACGCCTCAATAATACCAAAACTAACAAACCAACACAAAATCAGCCATTAATAGCATAAGCTTCATAATTATAAATCATAAGTTTCAAACACACTTACAAAATTGAAAGATCTCCTATTCATATTTTTGTTAATTCTACAAATAATATAAGAGTATCACAATAAGTATTATTATCTTCAGGAGGATTCTCAAATGAAGGAAAAGAAAAAAGACAAAAAATTCGTCATTGATGCCATTGGAGACCCGGCCTTTTATAATGATCAGACTGATGAAAACAAAGAACCCATAAAATCAGCAATGGAAAAGAAAAAAGGTCGCAAAAACAAAACTAAGCTCTAAATTGCACGAAAATGGCTGTATAAGCAACTAAATACAGCCATTTTTACGCATATTAAAACTCTTTAACTTTATGCATCGCTTCTTATAAAATTTCATCTTTCAAATAAAAGTTTTTGTTCCCATTCCTCCTGCTTAAATCCAACTAAGACTTCTTCCTCCTTCACAACTATAGGTCGCTTAACAAGCATACCATCAGTTGCAAGTAGTTCAAGCTGTTTTTCTTCACTCATATTCGGTAGTTTTTCTTTTAATCCTAATTCTTTATACAAAACTCCACTAGTATTAAAAAACCTTTTAAGAGGTAGTCCACTTTTTTGATACCACTGTTTTAATTCTTCATAGGTTGGATTGTGCTCTTTAATATCTCTGAATTGATATCGAACTTTATTGTCATCAAGCCATTTTCTAGCTTTCTGACATGTAGTGCATTTAGGATAACAAACTAACAACATATTATATAGCCTCCCTAGTATAATAAATTCGTAACATAGTTACGTTGGTTTTATTAAATCAGAAGTTGAATACTCCGAATGAAGGACTCAGCTTTTTTGATAAATGTTCGGGCATCCTTCATCACTCAACTTCCAAATTT
>JAAYPF010000128.1 GCA_012519925.1 Clostridiaceae bacterium | reverse complement strand
TAAAGAAACTGGATGCCCAATAATTATGTGTATAAAGTGTGATGGTGTTATGATTGATAAAGATTACTTTGACAGTTCAAAAAGGCACAGAACCAAGTAGTCGCCCGAAGGGCGTTTTTGTTCTTATCCTTCTTTCAAAACGAAGTGAAAGAAATAAAAACATAGGTACTCGATGCCCCTATGTTTTTATTTAATATTGAAGGGTGGGTTTATATGTGCATTGCTAATCTGAGTGTTAGTCTTTGTTATATAGCCATTTATACACATAATATGAGTTTTTAATCTTTGTGATGTATTCTTGAGTTTCAAAATATGTGATTGCGGTTGGGAAGTCTTCCTTTGTTTTCCCAAGAGGACTATTATTCCAACGTGATACATTTCCGGGACCACCATTGTATGCAGCCATGGCTCTATCAATGTCTCCAGAAAACATTTTCAACATTGAGTTTATATAAAAGGTTCCGAAATTAATATTGATTTCGGGATTGAGTAAATCACTGTCTTCAATAGTTGTATTTAATCGGGAAGCTATGTCTTTTCCCGTAGCAGGCATAATTTGCATAAGTCCCATAGCACCAGCCCATGAAGAGACATCATGTTTGAATGTACTTTCTTCCTTCATAGTAGCCCAGATTAATTCGGGTTCTACATTATACTTTTGTGCCGCTTTGAGTACAAGGTCTTCGTACGCACGAGGGTGGGAAAGCTCATAACCTCTTTTGTTTGGTTTGTCCAGTAGGGAACGAAGCCCCCAGATAACTGATTGATAGACATTACCTTTTTCTAGATACCAATCTCCAAGAGCAAGCTTGTCCTCTATTGTAGCCAACTTAGAGCCAATTGACAATTCTATGGCAGCAATATCTTCCAAACCTTTACTTTCATATAATTCTACAGTTTCAAGGAATTCAGGTTTTTTGTACTCCAATTCCACAACATTATCAAAAGCATGCTCTTTACCTATTCTTTCCATCCAAGCGGGGTGTTTGGATAATATATCTAAAACCTCTTGTGAATTTTCTCTCCCTAATCGTTTATTCAATACATACACCCTGTAAGCTGCATCATCTTGATAGGCACTCTCTTGCTCTATTATCTTAAGATAAGTTTCAAGAGCTTGCTCTGTTAATCTTGATTCTTCCTGCATTCGTGCAGCTCGCCACAGAGAAATGGGTTCGTTACTGGTTTTATAAGTTTCCATTGCAGATTTACTTTGCTTGCTGTTTTCTAGAAGTACTCCTAATCGATAGGCACCTTTAGTACCGATAGAAGAGTATATTTCCATAGCCTTTTCTTTTTGATTTGTTTGTTCTAGGGTTCTACCGTACCACCAACCTATTTCTGAATCTGTTGGTTGCTTGTTATATAGTTCTTCTAATAAAGGTATTACTTCATTGTATTTTTCCTGTTGAAATAGTGCTCTTACATAATATTTTGTTAAGGATAAGTCATTTTGAAATTTAGACTCTAAAAATTCCTCTAAGTCTTTCCAATTTCCCTTTTGTGAAAGTGAGTCACATATGGTTTTATCATCTACATTTAAATCTATAAGGGACTGTAAAGCTCTATTTTCTGGTAAAATGCTTAAATACTCTTTTGTAGCCTCAGATATATTACCTATACGAGCTAAATAAGAGGCATAATTAAACCTTACATTATTTGTAGGGTAGAGCTCTAAAGCCATTGTATAAAACTTCTGTGCATCTTTGTTTCTTGAATCATACCTACTTGCCAAAATCAGATTGGAGTAATATCCTATTGTGTTTTTATTCTCTGAAAGTTTTAAAAGAAATTCATCTTTTACGTTTTGTCTTCCAGCTCGAACTTCTATTAAAAGGTTCATTATATCTATTGTACTTTCTGGCTCGTAGTCACCGTTTTCTTCAACATATTCATCTAAATGTGTATCATATTGACTTGAGGAGTAATAGTAAAATAAAGCACCCAAAGCTATAATCAAAGCTATACCACCTATTAGTAATTTGACCTTCATAATATTTTGTCCCTTTCATTAATTTATATAATTTTATTATTTCGATCTTCAAGAGCTTTCAAGCATTGCGTAAAATGGATTTTTACAATACAAAAATGTCGTAATTGATAACTAGAAAACATCAGTTTTATAAAATATTCTATCATATTTTGTTGAATAATGTAATTCTAATAATTTCTTTTAGATGATTCAAAAGAGTAACTGGTCAATGACGAATTTAAAAAAGTCGCTTTTTTAGGTTAGAACATTAATTTATTGAAATTAGCTAATTTCTCGTATAAAAAAGTAAAATTTAATTTATGGTAAATATAAAAAAAAGACTTTCCGATATCTATAATATATTATGTGTTTATTTTTTTGATTTGTGGAGGTATGTTATGGAAATAGAATTACTAAAAATACATGAATATAGAGCAGGAATGGTTCTTGCAAAAGATGTATACAGTGAAAAAGGTAGTGTATTGATTCCAACCGGCACAGTATTAAGTGATTTAATGATTGATAGAATTATATTAGAAAACGTTCCTTATATATGGGTATTAAATGATGACAATTACATAATTGCTGACGAAGAAGAATCTTCCTCTATGAAAGAGGTTAAAAAAGAGTACTCAAAACAAATTGAGAAAATCAAAAACATATTCAATGTTTTTGCAGAGGGTGGTTTTTTAGATGAGGATGTAAGGGAAGTAGCTTCATCCATTGTAAATTCTGATAAATTTTCAGGTGATTTACTTCGATGTATGCGTCAGTTACGGAATTTTAATGATTATATTTATCAACATAGCTTAAATGTATCAAGCTTGTGCTGTTTGATAGGGAATTGGATGAACATGTCTATAGATGAAGTGGAGGAACTAACACTTGCCGGTTTGCTTCACGATATAGGTAAAAGTAAAGTAAACCCAGAAATACTGGAAAAGACCACCGAATTGAATTGTGAAGAGGTGATGGAGATTCAAAGACATTGTGAATATGGGTACCAAATGCTGAAGAAAAATACAAAATATTCAGATGATATTCTAAAGGCAGTTTTAATGCACCATGAAAGAGAAGATGGAACAGGATACCCTTCAAAATTAAAAAGTAAAGATATTCATCCGTATGCAAAAGTGATTGCAGTTGCAGATTTATATAGTGCTATTACTTTAGATCGTATTTATAAGCGAACCGACACTCCTTTTAGTGTGTTTGAAATTTTTGAATCGGCATCGTCACAAAAATTCGATCCATTAGTAGTGTATACTATAATAAGTAATATTGCGATGTACTATATAGGGGATAGAGTTCGACTTACAAATGGGATGTTTGGAAATATAGTTTTCATTGATAAGGAATTTATATCCAGGCCTCTTATTCATTGTCAAAATGGTCAAATAATAGATCTTAGGTTAGAAAAGGATGTTAAAATATCACAGATGTTATAAAGTAAAATAGCAAATCTATTTCGATATAATATTTTTCTATATGAAAAGGGAAAATACTAAATAAATATTGATAAATCTGACTTAACTGACCATTTATTAAAAGAAAAAATAATTCTAAGAAATGATAGGAATTAAAGCTGAAAGAGAGAGTTAGAGCTGAATTTACAGTTAAATTTCTTAACCAATAAGTATAATCCTTTTTTAGGAAGATTTTCAATTAAGGATTTTTTTATTTTGCTATCTTTTAAAATATTATAAACTTGTATTATGGCATAAAATGTAGTAAAATAGTGATATATAGCCTTTCAAATATTCTATTTAGCATTTTAGTATTTATCGTAGCAATAAGGTATCATTTTTTCTTAGCAACGTTTCACTATGGTATAAAAAACATATATAATAAATAAAGGTTATTTATAAAGGCTGCTATTATTATGTTAAAATATTAGCAGTAACTTTGTGATTTAAAATATTATTTTTTTCTGTAGGCTGTTTTAGAACTTGCCTAATTAAAAATGAGAGAATAATTGCTTAATAGCAATTTACGGGGGGAAGAGAAATGTATATATCACCAAAGGGTAAGAGGACAAGCTTTATAAAAAGGAAGATGCTTGCAGGTTTTTGTGCTGTTGTATATACTGTTGTACATATCATTGTAGCAAATCCAATAAATGTCGTAGCAGCTTATTCAAAAGATGATTTCAAACCTGTTGAAGGTTGGGAGAATTATGATCACTTTAACTTTGCCGAAGCATTGCAAAAATCAATTTATTTTTATGATGCTCAAAAATGTGGTCCTGGTATAACAGGAGGAAATATCGAATGGAGAGGCGATTGTCATTTAGGAGATATGGCTATCAAATTAGAAGATACTTCGCTTTCTTCCGACTTCATTGAAAAGTATAGGAATATACTTGATCCCGATGGAGACGGAACAGTTGATGTTCACGGAGGATTTCACGACGCAGGTGACCATGTTAGGTTCGGACTTCCTCAAAGTTATACAGCTGGTACCCTTGGCTGGGGTTTTTATGAGTTCAGAGATGCCTTCAAAAAAATAGGGCAAGAAGAACATATGATAGATATATTAAGATATTTTACAGACACTTTTTTGAGATGCTCCTTTCTTGATGAAAATGGCGAGATGATAGCCTTTTGCTATATGGTAGGTGAAGGAGATTTAGATCACTCCTATTGGGGTCCTCCCGAGTTATATCCACCTGATATACCAAGACCTGCTGATTTTGCTACTGCTGAATCGCCTGGTACGGATGTTTGTGCGAGTACTTCTGCCGCACTAGCAATTTCCTATTTGAATTTTAAAGATGAAGATCCTCAGTATGCAGAAGAGTGCCTTACTGTTGCAAAGGCAATGTATGATTTTGCCAAGAAATATAGGGGGCTTGCAAAAGGTGACGGTTATTATACTTCTGACTACTATGAAGATGAGCTGGCTTGGGCTGCAGTATGGCTTTATGAGTGCACAGGCAACAAAGACTATATTGATCATATAGATTCAATAGACAGTGAAGGTTACTACACCGGATATATTAACAAGATAATTCCTGAGAATTTCAATACAAATACTTGGTATAATACATGGACTCACTGTTGGGATGTTGTTTGGGCAGGAGTATTTTTGAGATTGAATGTTTTATTCCCCGAGGACGAAAGATGGGATTTCTTCGCAAGGTGGAATATTGAATACCATTCTGCTGGGGAAGCAAAACATGTTGATCCTGATGATTACAACTATAACACAACATCTCCCGCTGGATACATAATGATTAACGGTTGGGGATCTGCTCGTTACAATACAGCTGCTCAATTATGTGCACTTACATATATGAAACATCATCCAGAAAGAGAAGATTTCGGTGCTTGGGCTAAAGGGCAAATGGAGTACATAATGGGAAGAAATCCAATGGGATATTCCTATATAGTGGGCTACGGTTATGAAAAGGGGTTGCCTTTTGCAAAACATCCACACCATAGAGCAGCTCACGGTTCAAAGACTTTAAGTATGTTAGACCCTGTAGAACATAGACATATCCTATGGGGAGCGTTAGTTGGCGGACCAGATAAAGATGATTACCATCAGGATGAAACTACAGACTTTGTTTATAATGAAGTGGCTAGTGATTATAATGCTGCTTTTGTCGGTGCTTGTGCAGGTCTATATCTATACTATGGTGAGGATCATGAGATAATACCTGATTTTCCACACAAGGAGCCTGAAACTGACGATTATTACTGTGAAGCTCGAATAGAAAGGGAAATTGAAAACTGTACTCAGATTGTGTTGAATTTACATAATGAATCTAGTCGACCACCTCATTATGAAACAGGTATGATGGTAAGGTATTTCTTTAATATTAGCGAAATGATAGATGCGGGTCAGACTATTCAAGACGTAGAATTTTCCATCACATATGACGAACAGATTTCACTTCAGGATGAACCAATTGAATATAGGGGACCTTTTAAATGGGATGATGCGGGAACCTACTATTATGAGTTTGATTGGAGTGGAAGAAAGATATACGGCGAAAGGGAGCTGCAAATATCATTAGCAGCAAAACAGGATTCAAATTATGTAACACATTGGGATCCTACTAATGATTACAGTAGAAAAAATGTTACAGATACTTATGCAATTACTAGAAATGTGCCAGTATATTTAAATGGTGTAAAAGTATTTGGAGAAGAGCCTCCTAAGCTTGAACCTACGCCTTCTCCTACAAAAAGACCAGATATAGATTACGGGGACAATGCTTCAATCAATGTATTATATAGGTGTGGAAGTGGGGATGCCTCTACACAAAACACAATAAGGTCAACGATTGAGATCAAGAATACTGGAACTGTACCTATAGATTTATCAGACTTAAAGGTACGTTACTGGTTTACAAGTGACGGCAACGAGAATAGTATATTTACATGCGAATATTCAATTTATGGAACTGAAAATGTGACTGGTGACTTCTTTAGTATCGAAAATCCAGTACCTCTTGCAGACACATATTGTGATATATCCTTTACCGAGAAGGCTGGTAAGCTTTCACCGGGGGCAAGTACAGGCACAATATCTTTTAGAATTGAAAATGCGTCAGATTATGACCAAACAAATGACTATTCTTATGATTCGGAAATAGCAAAAAACCTTGAAGAGAACAACAAAATTACTGCTTATTTGAATAATGTGTTAAAGTTTGGAGTTGAGGCGGTTGAAATCGACACTGGTAAAGAGGTTATTATCGGTGACATAAACGGCGATGGCGAAGTTGATTCAATTGATTTTGCAATGCTAAGAAAGTATTTGCTAGGTATTTCAAAATTAGAGGATGAGGCTTATTATAAAGCAAATGTTAATAAAGATGATACCGTTGATTCAATTGATTTTGCAATGATGAGATTGTATCTTCTAGGCGTAAGGAATTCTTTTTAATTAGCTTTTTACCTGTGAAATGTCGAAAAGTTTTATATTAAATTTATATAAAAGTTTATTTTTATTATTTTGGAGGTGTTCTAAAAAATGTTTATTGTTTCAAAAGAAAGATTAAAGAAAGGAATAAAAAGACTATCAAGTGTTTGTATTGCCAGTCTTTTGACAGTGCAACTTATTCCATCAACCTCAGTATTGGCAAATGTGCCTCCTGAAGATTGGAAACCTGTCGAGGGTTGGGAGAATTACGATCATTTCAATTTTGCTGAAGCTTTGCAGAAGTCAATTTATTTTTACGATGCAGAATTGTGCGGTCCAGAATCAGCCTATGGCGAACTAGGAAAACTTGAGTGGAGAGGTTCATGCCATGAAATAGATGCAGCTATGCCTCTAGAAAGAACTTCCCTTTCTGCTGAGTTCCTAGAAAAGTACAGACATATAATTGATCCTGATGGAGATGGGACAGTTGATTTGCATGGAGGGTTTCACGATGCTGGAGACCATGTTCGCTTTGGTCTTCCACAAAGTTACGCGGCAGGTACCCTTGGATGGGGTTTTAATGAATTCAGGGAAGCCTACAAAGCAATAGGTGAAGAGGAGCATATGATTGGTCTTTTAAAGCACTTTACTGATACGTTTTTACGTTGCTCTTTTCTTGATGAAAATGGTGAGATGGTTGCCTTTTGCTATATGGTAGGAGAAGGAGACGAGGACCATTGCTACTGGGGTCCACCAGAACTATATCCTGAAAACTTTACTAATTCAAGACCTGCAGATTTTGCAACTTACGACTCACCTGGTAGTGATGTGTGTGGAAGTACTGCTGCGGCACTTTGTACTTCATATATGAATTTTAAAGACGAAGACCCAGAATATGCTGAGGAATGTCTTACTGTAGCAAAGGCAATGTATGACTTTGCAAAGAAATACAGGGGCAAACACCAAGGTGACGGTTACTATACATCGGATTATGATGAAGATGAACTAGCTTGGGCAGCGGTGTGGCTCTATGAGTGTACAGGCGATATGTCATATATAGATGATATAATGGCTGTGGACGAATCAGGACAATACATCGGTTATATGAGTAGGATAATACCTGATAATTTCAAACAGAATGTTTGGTATAATTCATGGGTTCATTGTTGGGATGCAGTTTGGGGAGGAACATTTTTAAAGCTTAATCAGTTATTCCCTGAAAATGAGTTGTTTGATTTTATCGCAAGTTGGAATGTAGAGTTTTTATCTGGTGGTAAATGCAAACATAAAGACCCTAAAGACACAAACTACTATAAAACATCACCTGCTGGTTATACAATGATAAATGGATGGGGATCTGCACGCTATAATACTGCTGCACAATTATCTGCACTTGTATATATGAAAAACAACCCAGAAAGAACAGATTTCGGTGAATGGGCTAAGGGTGCTATGGAATACTTAATGGGAAGAAACCCTATGGGATATTCTTATATTGTTGGTTATGGTTACGAGAAGGGATTGCCTTTTGCAAAACATCCACACCATAGAGCAGCTCATGGCTCAAAAACTAATAGCATGAATGATCCAGAGGAACACAGACATATATTATGGGGAGCACTGTCTGGTGGACCGGATTTATATGATTATCATATAGATTCAACTACAGAGTATGCGTATAATGAAGTTACAATTGACTATAATGCTGCTTTTGTAGGTGCCTGTGCAGGTTTGTACCTATACTATGGTGAGGGGCATGAGCCAATACCTAATTTTCCGCCTCTAGAGCCTAGAACTGACGATTACTACTGTGAGGTAAAATTAGCAAGAGAGACAGAAGACAGTACGCAAGTTGTTTTAAAAATACATAATGAATCTAGCCAGCCACCACATTATGAAACAGGAATGATGGCAAAATACTTCTTTAATATAAGTGAATTTATAGAAGCTGGTCAAGATATAGATGCTTTAATATTTTCTGTTGAATATGATGAGCAAATTTCCATGCAGCAGGATCCAATTGAATATAGAGGGCCTTTTAAATGGGATGATGCAGGAACTTACTATTATGAGTTTGATTGGAGCGGAAGTAATATATACGGAGATAGGGAACTTCAAATTTCCTTCAGAGCAAAACAGGATGCAAATTATTTGACTCATTGGGATTCATCTAATGACTATAGTTTACAGGATGTAACAAAAGAGTACGCAATATCTAAATATGTTCCTGTATATTTAGATGGGGTTAAGGTTTTCGGAGAAGAGCCTCCTAAGTTACAGCCTACACCTACTCCAACAAGTGATCCGAATGTAACTCCTGTAAACAATGCTTCAATTGATGTGTTATATAAGAGTGGATTAGAAGACGAGACTAAAAATACAATAAGGTCTACTATAAGTATTAAGAATATCGGAACTACTGCTATAAATTTATCCGACTTAAAGCTGCGTTATTGGTTTACAAACGATGGTAATGAGGAAAACTCTTTTGTATGTGAATATGCCGTTATCGGAACAGAAAATGTAAAGGGTAATTTTTATAGTATAGACAATCCTGTTTCTACTGCTGACACATATCTTGAAATAACATTTACAGAGGAAGCAGGAAAAATTGCACCGGGGGGAAGTACGGGCAATATACCTTTTAGAATAGAATGCTCCTCGGTATATGATAAGACTAATGACTACTCCACAAATCTAGATATGGATGAGTTGGGAGATAACCAAAATATTACAGCATATGTAAAAGGTGAGCTTAAATTCGGGGTAGAACCTGTTGTTATTAGTTATATTCTTGGTGATTTGAATTTAAGTGGGGATGTTGATTCTCTTGACTTTGGTATTATGAGAAGATATTTGCTAGGGTATACTGATCTAGAAGACGAGGTTTATAATAATGTGGCTGATGTAAATAAAGATGGATATGTAGATTCCCTTGATTTTGCATCAATGAGATTGTATCTCTTAGGTATAATAAAATCTTTCTAGGAGGATAGAATATGAAGAGAATAAGTAGACTAGTATTGATAGCATTTTGTCTGATAAATATTATTCCTCAGGCAGCTATCGCAAAGGAGAATAATTTTAACTATGTTGATGCCTTTGCTAAATCTATTTTGTTCTATGAAGCAAACTGGTGTGGACCAGATGCTGGGAACAACAGACTAAAATGGCGCGGGCCTTGTCATATTGAAGATGGAAAAGATGTAGGACTTGACTTGACAGGAGGGTTTCACGACTGTGGAGACCATGTTAAGTTTGGATTGCCTCAATGTGCTTCGGCTTCAACGCTTGCTTGGGCTTATTATGAATTCTCAGATGTGTTCATAGACAAAGGACAAGATGAGTATATGCTCAATATTTTAAAGCATTTTTGTGATTACTTTATTAAATGCTACCCAGAAGAAAATAAATTTTACTATCAATGTGGTGACGGTGATGTGGATCACCAATACTGGGGTCCTCCTGAGCTTCAAACCTATGATAGACCTACATATTATGTTGCAACACCAGAAAATCCAGGTTCAGACGTCGCTGGTGATACGGCAGCTGCATTGGCACTTATGTACTTAAATTATAAGGACAGGGATTTGGAATATTCAGAAAAATGTCTGAAATATGCAAAGGATATTTATAACTTTGGTATGACCTATAGAGGAAACAGTAAAGGACAAAGCTATTATCTTCCTAGGGATTATCTTGATGAGCTAATGTGGGGGTCTGTATGGCTTTATGTTGCTACTGGAGATCAGACCTATATGGATAATGTGGACAAACTGATGGTTGAAAAAAGAATTGGTGATGATGCCGGAAACTCGTTTAATGACAACTGGACGCAGTGTTGGGACTATGTTTTGACCGGGGTATTTATTAAGCTTGCTACACTTTCACCTAATCCATTATATAAAGAAATAGCTGAAGACCATTTGGATTATTGGCAAAATAGACTAAAATCCTCTCCAGGAGGCATAAGATTCTTAGATAGTTGGGGAGTATGCAAATATCCAGCGGCAGAGAGCATGGTTCAACTTGTCTACTATAAAGAAACTGGTGACAAGAAATGTCTTGATTTTGCAAAGAGTCAAATAGACTATATACTTGGAGATAACCCTAATAATATGTCATATATGGTTGGCTTTGGGGATAATTATCCTCAATTTCCTCACCACAGGGCTTCAAGTGGAATGCTAGAAGGTCCACCGGCCGATGAAACAAAGAAATCTCCTCAAAGGCATATTTTATATGGTGCTCTTGTGGGAGGTGCCGATCTTAATGATGAATATCATGATGAAATAGATGATTATGTATATTCGGAAACTGGATTGGACTATAATGCTGGGCTTGTTGGAGCACTAGCAGGTATGTCGAAATATTTCGGAGAAGGTCAAATGCCCGAAGATACCCCAGGTATAGAAGGTGCACCGACCATATACTATTCAGACGCCAAAATATATGAAGAGGACTCTACTGGTATTACAGTTGATCTTAATTTCTATAATATTATTACATCGCCCCCACAGTATGAGCCCGGATTGTCCTGCAGATATTTTATTGATTTGTCTGAATATTCCTCAGAAACTATCGATATGGACAAATTTATAACAAAAGTTTATTATTCTCCTGCTGGGGCTGAAATATCACCACTTAAGCCATGGGATGAGGAAAACAATATTTATTATGTGGAAATTTCATTCCCTAACCCGGTATATGCGAGAACTTATGTACAATTTGCCGTTTACTATTATGAAAATGAACTATGGGATTCTTCAAATGATTTTTCATATAAGGGCATGAGTGATACCTATGCAACAATTGAAAACATTCCAGTTTATAAAGATGGAGTTCATGTTGCAGGGAAAGATCCATCTGGTGGAGAAGGCGTTGTACCTACACCTAATGTAACACCGACGCCAAAACCGTCAGACTATATCCATGGAGATGTAAATGGTGACAAAGAAGTAGACTCCTTAGATTTTGCAGCAATGAGGCAACATTTGCTTGGCATAATAAAAGACTTCACTTATGAGATGGGCAATCAAGCTGCTGATCTTGACGGAGATGGAGAATTCGATTCCTTAGATTTTGCTTGTATGAGGCTATATATGCTTGGAATTATAAAAGAGTTCCCGGTTGAAGCTAAGTGAGTTAAATAATAACCACGCAATTGTCTTAAAATCACATTAAACAGAATTATTGTAATTGTTCTATAACAAGGATTTGCACGTTATTATATGCAAATCCTTGTTTTTTTGAATTCTAAGACGTTGTTCTATAGTGGTATTTATTTTATAATTAATTGTTATAATATGCAAAAGATAATTTTGCTAGCATATTATACATCAAAAAAGCCTTATAATTAGACTTTTTTGATGTATAATATAAAATATATTTATGGTGTTAACTTCTAAAGACGGGTTTGTTTGTAATCTTTATTTGATAGGATAAAAAATCAAATACTATATATTTTAAAATAATGCATCTTTGTTTGAGTTTCCCCAAATTTAGTAACAAAAAACTGAGGGATCTTTGAGCTTAAAGGCTTTGAAAATATCAAGTTGTTGTGATGGAGGTGGTTTTTCTAGGAGGTATCTAACACCTTCCTTAGTTTT
>JAAYPF010000127.1 GCA_012519925.1 Clostridiaceae bacterium | reverse complement strand
TTTTCTAAGAAAGTGCATTGATTTTCTAAAAAAATAAAACCTTGAGTCGCAGAAGACGCAAGGCTTTCAAAAGAAATGTAAAAGTGTACCATGCGGGGTTTAAACGGGGCGTAGCCCCTTTTGTTCATGCGTAAGAAAGTGGATGGGTATTATTACGAAACGAACTGCTTGGACAGACGAAGAAAAAAGTAAAGGTTTTTATAAAAGTATGATAAGCATAATAAAAAAATAAAAAAAGCCTTGACTAATAATTAAATTTAGAATAAAATTGGGTGTAAAGTATTTTACTTTACAGGTGCAAATATGGAGAATATATATGAGATATCCCTTTTGTTGGATTTCTATGGACAACTGCTCTCAAAGAAGCAGTATGATATATTGGATTTACATTTTAATAACGATTATTCCCTCGGAGAGATAGCAGAGCATTTTAACATAAGCCGGCAGGGTGTTTTCGATAATATAAAAAGAGGCAAAATACATCTTCAGAATATGGAAGAGAAGTTAGGACTTGTAAGTAAATTTGCCGAGCACAAAACAAAAGCAGAAAAGATATTGGGATATATAAAAAGTATTAATAAAGAAAATATGAATATAGATGATATTGAGTACTTAAAAAAGATAGAAGATGGTATTATTGATATAATTGAGAATTGATGAAGCTGACTGTAAAGTCACATAGTTCTGAGCATTTTAGAAAATAGCATTTTGCTTATTGAATTATAATACAGTGGCGATGATAAAGAAGAGGTGTCTGATATATGGTGTTTGAAGGGCTTTCAAATAAGCTTCAAGAAACCATTAAGAAGCTTAAAGGAAAAGGTAGAGTTAACGAAAAAGACGTTAAGGAAATGATGCGTGAAATAAAGCTTGCCCTTTTAGAAGCTGACGTAAATTTTAAAGTTGTAAAAGACTTTATTGCTAAGATTTCTGAAAGAGCAGTAGGGCAGGATGTTCTAGAAAGTCTTACCCCGGGACAACAGATAATTAAAATTGTTCATGAAGAGCTTATCAATCTGATGGGACCTGGGCAAAGCAAGGTTGTGTTTGCATCGAAACCTCCTACTGTTTACATGATGGTAGGTCTTCAAGGGTCCGGTAAAACTACAACTACTGGTAAACTTGCAAATCTACTTAGAAAGCAAGGGAAGAAACCGCTTTTGGTTGCCTGTGATGTTTACAGACCGGCAGCTATCAAACAGTTGCAAGTGCTTGGAGGTCAGCTTGGGGTTGATGTGTTTTCGATGGGAGATAAAACAAATCCTGTTGATATTGCAAAAGCAGCAGTTGAGCACGCAAAATCCAAACAGAACGATTTGGTAATCATAGATACAGCAGGTCGTCTTCATATTGACGAAACACTGATGGATGAGTTGACCAATATCAAGGAAGGTGTCAAACCACACGAGATACTTCTCGTCGTTGACTCAATGACAGGTCAGGATGCAGTTAACGTATCTGAAAGCTTCAATGAAAAACTTGGGGTTGACGGAGTAATCTTGACTAAGCTTGATGGTGACACAAGAGGTGGGGCGGCATTATCAGTTAAGACGGTTACAGGTAAGCCTATTAAGTTTATAGGTATGGGTGAGAAACTCAGTGATTTAGAACCGTTTTTCCCTGACAGAATGGCGTCTAGAATCCTAGGAATGGGTGATGTATTAAGTCTGATTGAGAAGGCACAGGAAGCTTTCGATGAAAAGAAAGCACTGGAAATGGAAAGAAAAATGCGTACTCAACAGTTTACTTTAGAGGATTTTCTTGATCAAATGCAACAGATTAAAAAGATGGGCCCTATAAACAAGATTATGGGAATGATTCCGGGAGTAAATGCAGAGGCACTAAAGGAAATTGATTCAGCAGACAGTGAAAAGGAAATGGCCCGTTTCGAGGCAATAATTAGATCAATGACAAAGAAGGAAAGACTTGATCCTTCAATAATAAATGGTAGTCGAAGAAAAAGAATTGCAGCTGGTAGTGGTACAAAAGTTCAGGATGTTAATAAGGTCTTGAAGAGCTTTGAAGAAATGCGAAAGATGATGAAGATGTTTTCAGATATGGGTAAACGCGGTAAAAAAGGATTTGGGAATAAATTCAAATTACCGTTTAGATAAAATGTAGTAATACTAATAGCAGGAGGTGAAAAAATAAATGGCAGTCAAAATAAGATTAAAAAGAATGGGTGCTAAAAAGAACCCGTTTTATAGAGTTGTTGTAGCTGATTCAAGATATCCTCGAGATGGAAGATTCATTGAAGAGATTGGTACTTACAATCCAACCACTGATCCAAGTTCGATAAATATCGATGCTGAAAAAGCACAAAAATGGATTAAAAATGGTGCACAACCGACTGATACTGTTAAGACCTTATTAAAAAAGGTTGGAGCTATTCAGCAATAATAAGTTGTATTATTGACAAAATAAGGGTAAACGAGCGGGAGGTAGGGATTTTATATGAAAGAACTTCTCGAAACAATTGCCAAAGCCTTGGTGGATTACCCGGATGATGTTTATGTAAATGAAGTTGAAGGTGAAAAATCAATGATCCTTGAACTTACAGTTTCAAAAGATGATATGGGTAAAGTTATTGGAAAACAAGGTAGAATTGCAAAGGCTATAAGGACAGTTGTGAAGGCAGCAGCAATAAAAGAAAATAAAAGAGTATCTGTAGAAATACTACAATAAAAATGTGGGCTGGAGGCATACTCCTGCCCGTATTTTTATCAAAAAGATAATGTGCTTAAATGGTGGTGTAAACTTATGATACAGTATTTTGAAATAGGAAAGATAGTAAATACACATGGTGTAAAAGGTGAAGTTAAAGTGTTACCTTTAACTGACGACCCTAAAAGATTTAATAAATTAAAGACTGTGTATATCTCTTCAGCAATTACTGAAAATATGCAAAAGTACAATTTAGAAGGTGTTAAGTTTCACAAAACTTTTGTATTGCTAAAGATTAAAGATATAAATGATGCAAATGAGGCTGAAAAGCTAAAGGAGAAGTTTATAATAATAGATAGAGAAGAGGCAGTAAAGCTACCTAAAGACTCTTTCTTTATATGTGATTTGATAAATTGTGAAGTTTATGATGAAAAGGTCAATAAACTAGGTATTTTAATTGATATACTTCAAACCGGAAGTAATGATGTTTATATTGTTCGTGACGAAAATAAAAAGGAAATTCTTATACCTGCACTAAAATCGGTGGTAAAGGAAGTTTCTGTTGAAAAGAAAAAAATTATTGTAGAGTTACCACAAGGGTTGATTGACGATGAAGTTTGATATTTTAACATTGTTTCCGGAAATAATTGATGCGGTATTAAAAGAAAGCATTATAGGAAGGGCACAGAAAAAAGGTGTGCTTAAGATTAATGCTGTTGATATAAGAGAGTTTTCTAAAAACAAGCACAAAAAGGCTGACGATTATCCCTATGGAGGCGGCGGAGGGATGATAATGACAGTACAGCCTATTTATGATGCTTATTGTTCTATTGTAAAGGATATTGACTATAAACCAAAAGTAATCTACTTAAGTCCCCAAGGTAGAGTCCTTACTCAAGAGGTAGTAAAAGAGCTGTCAATGAACAAACACCTTGTATTATTGTGTGGTCACTATGAGGGAATTGATGAAAGAATAATTGAAGAAATTGTTGATGAGGAAATATCCATAGGTGATTTTGTGCTCACTGGAGGAGAACTTCCGGCAATGGTATTAATTGATTCGGTAAGCCGTTTGATACCCGGTGTATTATCAAACGAAGATTCCTATTCGGACGAATCACATTATAATGGACTTTTAGAATATCCGCAGTACACAAGGCCTGTAGAGTTTAATAATCGTAAAGTGCCAGACATACTGTTGTCAGGACATCATGCAAACATAACACGTTGGAGAAGAAAAGAAGCTCTAAAGAGAACATATTTAAAGAGACCGGATTTGTTTGAAAAATTTAAACCTGAAAAGGATGATAAAAAGCTTATTGAAGAATTTATGAAAGAAATTGAAGATAGATAGGTGTTAAATGAGATGTTGAAAACTATTATCTTAGAGGTATTGTTAATCAATATTTAGCATTCCTCTAAAGTTGTTAGAAAGAGCGACCAGATTTGACATTTGTTCTTCAATATTTCTTAGCATATCGTTCTGGCTATCTGTACTTTCAGATATAGTATTAACTGATGCTGCGGCTTCTTCAGCATAGCTTGCTGTTCCTTCTATATTTTTAAATACCTCTGATGAAGAGGACAATAAAATCTGAATATCATGGGTTATATTCTGTACCATATTTTTTATATCTTCAATTTTTACGATAATGTTTGTAAAACAGTCATAGGTAGATTGAGTTATATTGATTCCGCTTGTTATAACAGTTTTGCCTTCTGTCATTTGATCATTAACGGAAGTGATTTGATCTGTTACAGTTTTTGATATTTCTGTAATTTTGTTTACTCCATGAGAGGTTTGCTCACCAAGCTTTCTTATTTCATCTGCCACAACTCCAAAACCTTTACCTGCTTCGCCAGCTCTTGCAGCCTCGATTGAAGCATTTAATGAAAGAAGATTAATCTGATCTGCTATTTCATTTATCAATGAAGTGATCTGGGTTATTTCATTTGAATCGGATCTTAGTTTTTGAATTGTCTGGTATGCACAGTTCATTACATCTCCTACTTTATTGATCTCCGAAACCAATTCAGCAAGTATTTCCTTTCCCTTTTGAGCAGCAGTAAAAACATTCAATGAATTATCCATCATGTTTTCAGAACTGTTTGCTATATTTACAATTCTTTTTTCGATATCGACAGTAGAGTCTAAAGTTGCAGAAGTACCGTTGGCAAGGTCGGCAATGACATTATTAATTGATGATACAGATGACGTTACTAAACTGGTTTTTTCTTTCGCAATTTTTGTTTGAACTGAGATTTCTTCAATACTGTTATTTAAGCCCTGTGAATTTGTATTTATATTATCAAGTATCCTTTTAAGCTTTTCAGTTAGCTCTATTGCTTCAAGATAGCTTTTTCTAGCACCAAGTATTAGCCGCTGTCCTGAGCTTCCTAAGTAAGCAAGGACTACTCCTATTATTATAAGTGCCAAGTAAAACACTATAAAATTTGCAAGATCCAAGTTTGGATAGAACAAAGGCTTGTTTATGAAATAAAGGGCTATTCCTGTAGTAACTTCCACTAAAGTTGTGATAACAATCAGTTTAAAGTCAAAAAATAATGAACATGCAACTAGGCATAAAGGAAGCCAGAAGAGATTGTCCAATACTCCATTTTGAACATAGAGCAGAGTATATATGAGTAAAAAGGAGCCACAACTTATGAAGTACCTGATTAGAACGCTGTCCCTTTTAATATAATATGATATCAGAGAAGGAATAATAATAAATAACCCCAAACCCCATAATATAAGTAAATTATGCAATGCGAAGGGTTTTACAAAAATCTCCGGGATTCCTCCGAGAAACAGTGCTATCGAACCAATTATCAATGCCGTTTTATTGGTCTTTTTGTAATCTAGTACTGTATCATTCATATCACAGGTCTCCTTTAGTCTATAATGTAGACGTTTGCTAATATTAAGTATAGTAAATTGTTTGATAATAATAGTACCAGAAAATTCTCAAGGTACGAAGTAAGCTATATAAATAATACCTAGTATGAATCTTGAAATTATACCCATTGAAAATAGTATGAATGAAGAAATATATGAAATGATAAGACCGTTGAGGTGTAAATTCCAAACTTGAATCTAGAAAAAACCATACATACTTCATTCAATATAAATAAAATTCTACAGAATATACAAAAATCCTCTTTTTATTAGGATAAAATCTGAATATATAAATTGAAATAATAATGTTTAAATATTAATTTTTAATTACTATAATGTGTTATGTCAAAATATATGATAAAATTCTAATAAAATCTATCAAAAATATTAAATGGAAATTTAATATTCATTAAAGTCTAAAGTAAATAGGAAACTTTTTGAATTGTATGGAGGTGTTAAGATGGATTGCAAAATACGTCAATGGAGAATTGATGATGCACAGTTCCTTTGTGAAGCTCTAAATAATAAAAAAGTACAGGATAATTTACGTGACGGAATACCGTTTCCGTATACGATAAAGAGTGCAGAAGAATATATTACAGCTATGCTGAATTCGGATAAAGATAAAACCTATGCATTTGCTATAACTGTCGAGGATAATGCTATCGGAAGTATTGGAGTTTTTCGAAAGGATAACATACATTACCGAACTGCAGAAATTGGCTACTATATTGCTGAGCCTTATTGGGGAAAGGGTTTTGGTACGAGTGCGGTCAAACAAATATGTCAGTACATTTTTGAACACACTGACATAATACGGATTTTTGCAGAACCTTTTGCTGAGAATTTAGCCTCATGTCGCATCCTTGAGAAGTCTGGTTTTTTATGTGAAGGTGTTTTGAGAAAAAATGCAGTTAAAAATGGGAAGATACTGGATATGAAGATGTATTCATTGGTAAAAGAAAGTGGATAGTAATAATAGAATGTAATAAAAGGTTTGGTTATAAATCAAACCTGAATCCGTGAATATTCTAGCTACTCGCCATAAAGCTATCATTTTCCTGTAGCTTTTTCAAATTATCTTACAGTTTATGGTTTTGCCAGCTCTGTTTGAGCCGTTTTTCTCAATAGAAGTGC
>JAAYPF010000126.1 GCA_012519925.1 Clostridiaceae bacterium | reverse complement strand
GACTTCTTCATTTTAGTGGCGGACTACTTTTTCTGTAGCACGCTAAAAAAGTATACCATATTTTTTGGTATACTTTCCACATATCATTGGCTGTGTTTTTGGTAGGGTTAATTCGTAGCGTATCCAGTTAACTTCCCACTCAGATGGGTCTACATGCTCTTTAAAACTAAAATTATTTTTTTCGCCAATTTGGTACAAATTAAGATAGAACTGTTTATCAATCCTGTAAAGCAATCTGTAGAATTTATAATCTACCATTACTTGATCAATACTATTGTTAAGATTTTCTCCTGCAGCATATAACGTAAATATTTGTTGCTGATTTTTACTATAAAATTTTATTTCAATTTTAAATCTATCTTTATCCGAAATCGGTTTTATTTTAATTAAATTATATAATTCCTTCGACTCCGTTTCAGATAGAGTTAACTTTTTTTAATCCCCATATTATAATTCCATAACAGTAGATGCTGGTTTATGTGTTCTTAATCTTATTGTTAAATAATTAAAAAGGCTATAAAATTACATACAGAAGCACGAAGCACAAGTTAATTGCAATATTTTCAATACTTTTAGTTGGTAAGATGTATTGTTTTCCTGATGTGGATAAAATACGCTATGCAGAAATATATGCTAGCATCAAGATAAAACTACATACTGTTGAACCTTTATTTATCAAGAAATGTTTCTATATCTTTACTAGACTTAAAGTAGCTTCCTTCACCATATTTTTTAACTAATTCTGTTGTAAATCCAAAAATCGTCTTAAATTCTTTCGAAATAATTACGCATGTGTTCACCTCATTTACACCTTTATAATCTGTAATATTGGTTATACCCGAGGTAAAAAAATATTTACTATTGTCAATTCCTGAAAATAAACCAGCACTTTTTATTTCCAAACTTTTACCCTCTATTTCTATTAAGCCTTCAAATTTTTCCTTTTTACCAAAATTATTGCTCCAGTTACCTTCTAACTTTATTGGAACTTCCTTAATAAATTTATGCTCTTTTGAAAATATATATCCATTAAAGCTCTCTTTTATATGTTTTGGTACTGTTATGTATATAACCCCCACAACTAAAATAGTTATAAACACGCTTATCACAATTAACCACTTTTTCATATTCTCAAACTCCTTTAGATAAAAGATAAAAAATAATAATTCACAAAGGATAAAACCTTCTATCCTTTGTGAGATTATTTCCTAACACTTAAAATCTATGACCCTACAAAAACAATGTAAAACAATAGTCAAAATACATTTATACACATATTATTCAAGTACACAATAATAGTCATTAAATAGAATTTCACTCGTATGTGCATCAACTATCAAATCCATACCTCGTATCACCTAGTTTAATGTCATCAATTTTTACAATCCAAACTAATTTGTCCTCCCACACTGAAAGTTCAGAATTTATAGATAACTTAGTATCAGTTGCATATAAGTCTTCATTTAGCTTAGTCTTAATGTAATCTATTGATATTTTCTCAGCATCTTTTTGCGATATTTTTGGGGTTGCTTCTAATGCAATTTTTTCATTACCATCGTGGGTTGCTAGTAAAACTAATTCACCGTCATTGGTAACCTCTATAGCCACACTTTCACCAGTTTTTACACCATTTGATGCTACAACATAATAAATAAACTCATGAACTTTTTCATTATCAGTGTTTTTGAAATTATATTTACCTAATTTGTATTTAGAGTTTTGAGTTTTACTAGAAAACTGCGATAAATATTCATCTGCAATTGATTGTATTTTATCTTTTGAAACATGCTTTTGGGCTTTCACAAGTTTCTCATAGCTTTTAGCTACTATTGTTGCAATTTTTCCGTTATCTATTCTAGCTTTATATATGTATTTATCATCTTCAGCCTCTAATAATTTTTTCTCATCCATGTCAACAACTTTTCTTTCTTTTATTTCCCCATACTTATTTTGTACTTTATCTGATAGTTCTTTTTTTACAAGATCATATTTTGACTCTCCTTTTGATGATTGTGCAAGGACTGAACCTATTGATATACCCCCAACCATTAGAGCCATAGAAACGCAAATACTTGTTACGATTTTCTTGTTTTTAGTTAACCTCATAATTTCAAACCCTCCTTTAATTTAATATGTTTAATATGTTCCGTATGCTGCTGGTACAAGCTTAATACTTCCGCTTCCTTTAATAACATATTTATCAACACCACCATAATCACCATACTTATTATAAGTATCGGCTTTTGAAGATGCCGCACATGCTGAAACAGTATTATTTGGGTCCATTCCATAATATGTGATTAGCCTTTTAGCAAAGTAACCTTCTTTTGAAACTGTAATTGTACCTGTAAACCCTAGTGCACAATCCACGCCCAGTCCTGTCACTGTATCTAAAAGGTTTCCCCAACCGTCAGTTGTTGATGCAGTCTTTGCCGAATAACAAGAACCAAAATATGCAAAACGAACCTTTTTTAGCTTATCAGTAGTACTTCCGTATTTAGTCTGTAATGCTACTGCAATTGACTCTGATTTTGTATTTGTGCCTGTGAGTAAAGTCATTTTCCAGGAGCTACTTCCCGAATCATAATATGGACAACAAACTAACCCCGCACCACCATGAGAATTAATATAAAAAATTGCATCATTACCAATGGAGTTAGCAACCGCAGTCGCATTATTGTTTGAAAAATAGTATTGATTGTAATAACCATTATTATCAAGTGAACTATGGATATCTTTAACATAACTCATTGTGTCTAATGCAGATACAGTCCAAACACGACCTCCTAGGCAAGAATACGACATATTTGGATGTTTAACTCCAAAACAGTGTTCAGTTGGTCTTGCTGCAAATGCTATTTGGCTAAGCATTAACGAAACTAAAACAGCCAATGTACATGAAAACTTTAAACCCTTATTTTTTATCTTGTTAAATTCCATAAGCTTTTTCTCCTCGTATAATATATTTTGTAAGGTTTAAGTCTTAGATTTTCCAGTTGAATCCCTTACATTTCCTTGTTCATTTACCATAAATCAACTGGAAGTTTTCTTTATGAAAACTCTTTGAGGCAATGTAGCTGGGTGCAAAAAAGTTTTTTAAGTGCGGTTTACAATGAGTGGGGCCCATATGATAGCCTGCTAAGGCGGCAGACGCCATATCCCCTTTGCTCCTTCTCCAAAGAACTTCTTCGGGGATAGGGTGGCTG
>JAAYPF010000125.1 GCA_012519925.1 Clostridiaceae bacterium | reverse complement strand
TATACATATATTCCACTTTATTTTATACAAATTTTGCAATCCAATCAACAATTTTATTTCTCTGACATGTATTTTTTACCTACTAAGACCAAAGGCTAAAATGCAAATTCCTATACTATGAACTTATTGAGCGTTTTATTGAACAAGTAAATGTATCGACCAAAGTGGATGAGGATTGGCGTAAATTCCTCCATGAGCGTAAGGAAGCGGATATTTCAGCAATTATAAAAGAAGAAAAATTAAAGCCTGAAGAAACCCGTTATTTCATCGACAATGCTTTCCGAGATGGTATGCTTAAAACAACCGGTACAGCCATTGATAAGATAATGCCGCCTGTATCCCGCTTTGGCGGAGGCAGGGCAGCAAAAAAGAAAGGAATTATTGAAAAACTGATGTTATTCTTTGAGAAGTATTTTGGGTTGATATAGAATTTAGATCTTCGCCTAGCTATATAACCATAAGAAATGTTAGGGGAATGTCGATCAGTTAAACAATAGGCAGGTTAGATTATTAAGAAAATTTTAGCATAGTGATTTTTTTAGAAGGCAAAATTAGATGGGCGATTTGAAACTATATTTTTCAGATTTTTTTGAATAGATGAGAATATAATTGAATCCTATGATACAATTGATAACAATGTATCTGCATCAAATGTAAAAATATAAAAAATGACCGGCCATTTCAAGCAATTACTCTTGAATATGACTGGTCATTTTTTATTGCCGCCTGAAGCTGTTCAGTTAAGTTTTCATTCAATCCCTAAGTAAACGCTTCTTTAAGCTGCCCTTTTTGCATAGCTAAAGTATCTATTTTACAATTTCGATATCGCCACTTTGAGTATCTGCAACTATATTAACCTTCTGCTCAATTGTTTCATAACCACTGCTTTCTGCCTCAACAAAGCTATTCGCCAGTTGTTTGCTAATATTCTTGTAAGTAATGTCAGGAATCAATAGATTGATATCAGCATTAGTAGTCTGTGCTTTGATCCTGTATACTCTTTTTTCCATGTCATTCATGTTAACCTTTATTCCCGCTTGATTAGTCTTAAGCTTCATATTGATATCAGGACAGTCTTGGTAATTGTGAACATTTTCAACAAGAATTCTACCGTTTTTGCTCACAGCATTAAGGTTCTGAGTTTTTATGTGCTTAATATCTATAATAGAATTAACTGTATTTATATCAATATCTTTACCTATAATATACCCAAAATGAATTTTAGCATTTCTAGTTGTAACATTGATCTTATCACTGTTGACTCCCATAAGTTCGATATTGCTATTTGTTGTCTGTGCTTCAAAAACTTCTGCGATTGAATCCTCTACATATACTTTTCCGTTTTTCGTCCTAAGATTTATTGCATTAAATTTTATTGCTGGTAGAAAAATCTCGTGAGCCACGCTGACGTTCTCATCTTTAGTGCTCTTTAAAGAAATGCTTCCATCACCTTCATCAAATACCAAAAGCTCATCAGCATTATCATGAGGGCTTCTTACAGTGGACTTTATAATTACTTTATTGTCCATATGTTTTTTAACAAGTATGTTCCCGTTTACTCCTTGGACCTCAAGGTTCATACCCTCTGCTATAGCACCTGTTTCAAAGGACTTTTCTACCGCTTTATATTTCCCAAAAACATTAAAGGAATTAGTATCTACAAAACTACTTACAAAATCAACTACTTTATCAGCTATACCTATAGTTGTAGTAGCAAGAGTCCTTCCAACCTTCTCTGCTTTAGCACTAAACTCTTCTATAGTACGATCAAAATCCTTTTGATTATAGTTATTTTTAATATCTCTTTTCCAATCGTTTAACTTATCTTTTACCTTTGATACTTCATCACTGAAATTAACTTTTTTCTGCTGCTTCGAACTGCAATTTGAACTATTGTTTTGCGTACTCTTATATGCCGGTTCTACGGCTTCAATAAGCCTTGCTGCTTCCTCACTGTTTATTTTGCCTTCTTCAAGCATTTTAAGTATAAGAATCTTTTCTTCACTTGCCATAATTTAATCACCCTCCGATTTTATAGACTAAATTGTATCAACTCCACCCTATATCTAGCTTCTGAGTAACTCCATAGCCTCATCAAAGCTTAATTCACCACTATTTAGTTTCTCAAGAATCTCCTTCTTCTTGCTATCCTCTTCAATTTGAGGTTCTGGTTTATGCCCTAACGCTGCTGCCGCATCTTCAAGTCTATTTTTTACTGTAGGATATGAAACTCCTAATTCCTTTTCCATTTCCTTAATGTTTCCTCTACATTTTATAAATGTGTCTATAAAATGCTTTTGTTCTGAAGTAAGTCTGCAAAATTTGCACAGTGTGAATTCTCCCTCTATTGTTGTACTGCAATTATCGCAGCTTATTCTCGTTACAATTGTCTCACTGCTACAAACGGGACATTTCCCTAAAACTTCCTTACTCATAAAACCACTCCTTAAATTTATGATGTAGCTTTTTAATATTTTTAACTATAATTTAAATATTATTTATTATATATCTATATTATTATAGTTTTTCCCTATTGTCAATACAATGTTTAATATTTTTAATAATCTAATTAAATTAATTAATTATTTTATCAAATTAATTAAGAATTGATTTGTGAAATAAAATTCCTAATTGTAGACCGGTCGGTTCTCATTTCTTTTTCAATTTTGTTTATTTTAGCACTTAAGGTTTTGTGAGAAAATCAATGTGCTTTCTTAAGCAATAAAAACTCCGGGGCCATCGAGTCCCTCTGTTTTTGCCTCTTTCACTTCGTTCGAAAGAAGTGTAATAAAAAACTCCGCTGTTTTTTAAGCAGCGGAGTTTTTTATTACGTATTATAGTTCATCGATCAATTTGTATATAATTACGGCTGATTGTGCTCTGTTTGCGGTATCTTTTGGAGCGAATCTACCACCAGGCATGCCATTAATGATTCCAGCCTGTTGTATAGCAGATACAGCCTCTTTAGCATATTCTGAAATATCTGCACTATCTTCAAAAGCAATAGCCGCTGAAGTAGAACTAACATTAATGCCAGCCACCTTTAATGCACTGAATGTAATCACTGCCATATCTTGACGGCTAATTTTCTCATTTACTCCAAAAGAACCATCAGCTTTACCTTTGACGATACCTAATTCATAGGCAGTTAAAACTGCTTTTTCGTACCAATCTCCTGCTTTTACATCGGAGAAAGGATTTATCGTACCTTTAGATTCTAACTCAAAGCTTTGAACAATCATCTGAACAAACTCTGCCCTTGTTACTTCTTTCATCGGAAGGAATGAATCCGCTGATACACCTTTGACAATCTCACGAGCCGCCAATGCTTCTATGCTTTCTGTAGCCCATGACGTCTCATATATGTCCTTGAGACTAACTTCAACCGGTATTGCTACGTATTTACTGAAGTGTTTAGCTTTAAACTGGACCTGACCATTATTGTATCTACCATTCTTGACAATTTCAAATTTACCATTATCATCAATAAAGTATATTACAACTCTTCCAGGCTTTACTCCTGCTTGAAGCGTATATGGATAGGATACTTTTACTTTTTGGTTTGAACCAAAATTGCTTAATTTTTCCCCTCCAACACTTAGGCTGAAGTCAAAAACAACATTGTTACCTACTTTAGTTCTTACTTCTTGTGATAAATCTGCCGCCTCTACTTTATTTATCTGCAAATCAATTTCAGCATCTTCTCTAGAATTAGCAAATAGTGATATAGGTAATTCTACATTTGCCATACCTGTATCTATTTCAATATTCTTTATATCAGCTGCTGTTGCAGTTTTAATAAGTGATGTATCAAGATTTACAACAACACTTTTAGCTTGTTCTGAACCCTTAACTTCAATTTTCACCGTTTCGTTTTCAACTTTCTTTACAGCTTCTACAAATGCTGACTCACTGACTTTAGCTGTTGCCTTGCCATCTTCACTAACAGTTACTTCTACAGCTGAAGTATCAGGACTTTCTGAGCCTTTAGGTGTTTCTGTTTCACCAGTAGTATCTTTTCCACTACTTTCTTTTCCACTACTACCTCCTGAACCGCCGCTACCTCCTGACCCACCTGTACCCGGGTCAGTTACTCCAACTAGAATTAACTCACCAAAAACGGATGTATCCATATAACCGGTACCACTTGCATCGTTCCAAGCAGCTGCACTTATACGGGAGCCATCTTTTGCATCATTGATTTGAACGTCAAAACCAATCTTTGTGTTTCTTCTCGGAGTTATAGCCTTTAAAGGAATCTTCACCTCAATATTGTAATTTGTTCCAGAAATACTTGTTTCCGATTCAAATCCTTCCGCTATACTATCCGGATTAAAGGTAGCCACATTATCAAAGCTTATTCTATACTGTCCGTCATTATCTTCTTCATAAAATGGAGTTTTACCATTGTTCTGATCAACGAATATCTCAACAGAATCCTGCTCCCATGGATTTTGATTTGAATTGTTTAACTGATCATCTTCAACCTGAATCAACAAATAAAGATTATTCTCGTCCCAAAGGGCTTTAGCTACACCAGAAGCACCTTTCCAAGCTTGTTGATACTGGTCAATCTTAATTATATCCGCTTTACTCCAAATAGAATCTACTTTACCGTCAATAACTGGGGTACCATATGAGGCCTTTGCCTGCTTAATTACTTTTTCCGCCGGTGGATTTTCCTCAATGAACTTAGCACCCTTCGGGCGAACTTTCAAAATGCAAATTCCTATACTATCAAGTTAATCTGCTTTTTATTTTTTTCTTTTCACATCTTCATTTGTATAATATATATGTATTTAGTAGATTCCTCTAAGCCCTTAAATCAACAGTATCTATATAAATTTTTAAGCGACAAAATTAATGTAGGGTATATAGGGGAAAGGTTTGATGAATTAAGGAGCAAATGCATATAGCCCTTCAATATACTCCTTTAACCCTTTTGCCTATTAATTGTAATACCTTTATAAAAAATAATCCTATCAAAACTTGAATATCCATTTATCTATCCATATAATATGTGAAATTAATTGGAAAGGATGAATTTTGTGAACCAAAATATGATAATAAAAGATTTTAGAACTCTAAAGGTTTGGCAGAAGGCTAATGTACTTGAGCAAGAAATCGTAGAATTGGCTATGAGTTTTCCAAAATATGAACAATATAGGCTTATAGACCAATTAGTAAGGGCTGTTAGAAGTATAGGGGCAAATCTTGCAGAAGGAAATACTCAGTTATTTATTAAAAAAGAAAAAGCCCATGCGAATATAGCGTTGGGAAGTACTGGGGAAGTAAGGTCTCGCTTAATAACTGCATTACAAAATAATTATATTTCTCAGGAACAATATGATAATCTAGACAGAAAAGTAGTTGAGATAATCAAAATGCTATACGGATATATAAACAGACTATCTAATTCAGTTAATGGCCTGGATTAGAATCATCTTGACTTGAAATCCTACATAATTACTTTTAATAATATGACATTAAAGTATGGAGGGATTTCATGGTAAACTATTACATGCTGGCAATTTTATTTGGTCTTGCTCTATATATTATCCTGTTTGATACTTCTCGATGTAAAGAGAAAAGGTCTGTTTCTAGTAAAAGGAATTTTAAAAAAATATATATTAAAACTTGGATAAACCTATACATCATTTATTTGGTTTGTATTTGGGCTACCCCGTCAACAAGACCCCTTTTAAAAGAACATATTGGTTTTGGTGCTTTCCTTCATCTTTTCTTTGCTATCTTTGCATGGAAAGCAACTATATACTACTAAAAGCCCATAAAATTTAATGGGCTTTTAGTCTTTCATTAGATATTTAATTTTCTTGGTATTTTATAACTACTAAGAACTTTTCATAATGATTACTGGT
>JAAYPF010000124.1 GCA_012519925.1 Clostridiaceae bacterium | reverse complement strand
GTAGTTGGTACTTGGGTTGAGGTTGGTTTGGTAGTTGGTACTTGGGTTTGGGTTGGTTTAGTAGTTGGTATTTGGGTTGAGGTTGGCACAGCTGTCGGATCCTTAGTAGGAATCGGCACTACTGTCGGACGCTGAGCTGGGGGGTCCCCTGCCGACGACGGGGGCTTACTCGTTGGCTTCTGTGTAGATGTCGGTTTAAGGGTTGGTCTTGGTGTCAACTGGCTCTGAGCACTTCCCTGCCCTGAATGATACGCAATGGCTTGTCCACCCTCTGAAATAGTCACTTTCTCTGGTTTTTGATCCATTTTGACCCCACCAGAGGCGATTATGGCATGCTTGATGCTATTGCCTCCAGTAACCTCGGCTTCGGCATACAGGATCAGGCTTTCAATAACCGTACTGTCCTCTGCCGAAAGCTTGATTCCAGCTGCTTCTTTGTTCACAACCAAACTCCCGATCATACCGGTTTCCAGCATCACATTCGATTGTGGTGCTTCCACGGCTATTTCGTCAAAATCGCCCTTTAAAACAACTTCTTTTCCAGCAGTTGTTCCTGCTAAACTGATACTTTTAAAGCCTTCGCCCACCAAATCCTGTTCTGACAGAAGGATATCCCCGTTTGCTATCACGGTACCCACCTCGGTGAGGCCTTCGACCGTTATTGTTGTTTCCCCTTCCTCACCTAAAACTAAAACATCCTGCTCTATAAGCGTATCGGACAGGTGAATTTTCGTTTCATTACCTCCTGCGATAATAGCTCTTCCCTTTACCTCTACTCCGATGAGTTGCATTGTATTGCTTCCGAGTCCTTCAGTCAGGTATAAATCTCCCGCTATGTATGTATCCTTCAGGGTTACACCCGGTGACGATATAACTATGTTCCCGGGAAACACTCTAGTATAGGTTCCTTCAGTGTTAATCAACTCACCCATTACATTGTCGATCATTTTTACAGCTTCACTTCGACTAAGGTTGCCCTGCGGTGCGAACAGGTTTCCGGGTCGTCCACTCACATAACCCTGCTTTGTCATGATGCCCACCGAGTCCAGTGCCCATTCTGCAATCTGATCCAAATCCGAATATTTCAACGCGTCGTCCGGGTGCTCTCCTGCCAGTAAAAATGCCCGGGTTAACATCACCGCTGCTTCCTGTCGGCTGATCACTACTTCCGGGTTCATATTTCCGTTGTTATCTCCGGCGATAATCCCTGCCTTATAAGCCTTCGCAATCTCACTGGCATACCATGCCCCTGCTTTCACATCCGGAAAGCTTTTTTCCGATGTTTTTTCGTAGCCGAATATTCGGTTTAAAAGGGTTACAAATTCAGCTCGGGTAATGCTGATATTCGGACCAAATTGCCCGTCACCATACCCCTTTGCCAGACCCTGGTTTACCCATTTACGAATCACATCTTCGGCCCAATGGGCTTTGATATCCACCAATTCCTCTTGACCTGATGCAGAAGAAACTGTTGGCGGTAATGTAAATATTGTACACAGGATGCATGTGCTTAATAGCACAGAAAGAACGTGCACCGCCTTATTCTTTACTCCTCGAACCAAAAACCGCATAGGAACACACCTCCAGAGATATTTGATATTACCATTCTACTTCTGATTCATTAGATGCTTCGATCATTCCTTAAAATTATCATAACCAGAACGGTCATTGGAGAATAAATATTGTTCTTAAACAGATTTACATAAAAGCTGTAGAACCCTCTAAACATTTTATCATTAATACTTTCACTATTTGATGCTCTAGTTATAAACTCCTTATAGGCTTTTCCTACAGATTTGAAATCCTTCAAAGGAAGGGATTCTAATACTCTTCATTAGCCCTTCCGGTGGATGTGTCCATTTCTTTGTAAAAAACGTTCCCAATTAATCCGTCAGGCGAAAAAAATACATCTCCATTACTTGCATCGATCCTCCAGTAAGCTCCCATACCTCCTCCGGGATTTGTCCATGATATTTCATATATTTTTTCCTCGCTATTATACTCAAATTCCAGCTCATCAATATCCCCGTATTTGTCAGCCATATATTCTAAGACATCTTCTTTTGTAACGCGTATACTTTCTGTTTCTTCTTTTTGAGCACCTATTTTATCAGAATTATAATCAGAGTCTGTGACGTCCTTAGTCTGTCTAGGCGTAGTATTAACCCCATGGTCCTTTTGTTGTTCTTTTTGGCATCCACATATCAATAATAGGGCTATAAATATTGCTAACGTTTTAAAACATACACTTCGCATCTTATGTATTTCTGACACCCCTCTACATCTTTATAACAGCTTCCCCCTACAGTTACAGGTACATTTTATAAAAGCGAAGAAAAGTATTCTAAGAACTTAAGTTTCCCATTCATATATATATTATCTTTATCCATTGCATTCTGACCACTGCAAGATGATAAAAATACACATAAAAGGTTGAAAAAAAATATTTTTTTCATTTATACCTCTTCTTTTCAATGTTACTATATGTCCTCTGAAATACGAAATCGTTCTTTGCTTTTAGTCGGTATAAATTAATCACCCACCTTCAATTATAGCATATTTCTTGAACTATTTGTATATAATTAGTAACCCAATCTTTTTCGATCATTATATCAAAAACAAAGTATTCCTATCGAATATTTCCATCAGCTTATAAAAGTGCATCGCTAAATATCAACAAACAATTGATGAATTCTTGTATCTTTACATAATTCTGGATGAAATGACAGACCTATTTGATTTTTGTACCTTACAGCAACGATATTCCCGCCTACCCTTGACAGTATCTCTACCCCTTCGGATACATCTTCAATATAAGGTGCTCGAATAAATTTCATAGGAACCCTACCTAATCCCTTCAGCTCCTCTTGGGCAAAGAAACTGCCTAGCTGCCTTCCATAAGCATTTCTCTTTACTTTGACTGGAAGTGTTCCAAAATGGGTATGATCATCATTACTTATACTCTCAGCCAAAAGAATCAGGCCTGCACATGTTCCCAATACAGGAAGTCCGTTTTCTATCCTCTCACGGAGTTCATCAAACATATCCAATTCTTTGAGCAATTTGCCCTGAACCGTACTTTCACCCCCCGGTAATATCAAGCCGTCAAAGCTATTGCATAAATCTTTCTTCTTACGAAGCTCAAGGGTATCTATCCCCATACTGTGAAGTACTTTTTCATGCTCGACAAAAGCCCCCTGAACCGCCAGCACTGCTATTCTCATCTTTATTTGCCCCTCTCAGCCATAAGAAGCTCTATCTCCTGCTCATTAATCCCAACCATAGCTTCTCCTAGGTCCTCCGAAAGTTCTGCCAGCATTTTATAGTCATTATAATTCGTTACTGCCTTTACAATTGCATTAGCTCTCTTCTCAGGGTCACCGGATTTAAAAATACCCGAACCTACAAATACCCCTTCAGCTCCTAACTGCATCATTAATGCTGCATCTGCCGGTGTTGCCACTCCTCCTGCGGCGAAATTCACCACCGGAAGCCTTCCCTTTTCATGAACATATAGCACCAGTTCGTAAGGTACTTGCAGCTCTTTTGCTTCGTTAAAAAGCTCGTCTTCACGCATCGAAACAATTCTTGAAATTTGGCGATTCATCATTCTCATGTGGCGTACTGCCTGGACAATATCTCCCGTGCCCGGTTCACCTTTTGTTCTAATCATGGAGGCACCCTCATTGATTCGTCTTAAGGCCTCTCCTAAATCTTTAGCTCCACACACAAAAGGCACTTTGAACTTTGTTTTATCAATATGGTACACATCGTCTGCTGGTGATAGCACTTCACTTTCATCTATGTAATCAATTTCTATCGCTTCAAGTATCTGTGCCTCTGCAAAATGACCAATTCGGCATTTGGCCATAACCGGTATGGATACCGCCTCTTGTATTCCTTTTATCATCTTAGGGTCACTCATTCTTGACACTCCACCGGCTGCTCTTATATCCGCCGGAATTCTTTCTAGTGCCATTACCGCACAAGCTCCCGCTTTTTCTGCAATTTTAGCCTGTTGTGGGTTGGTGACATCCATAATCACACCACCTTTTAACATCTGGGCAAGTTCTTTATTCAATTCATAACGTCTCTGTTCCATGTCCATTCTCTCCTCTTTACAAAAATAATTAATACCATTATAATTTAATGTGACCATATTAAAATACCCATTTTAAATATATTCAGAATGGTCAGATTGAGAGGTTTTTTACCATGTTGACCTATTCCTTTGCTTCTATAGGGTCAGATAGCCTTTATCAACACTTATATAAATGTATAAAGAACGATATACTACAGGGCATTTTGAAGCCGGGCACAAAAATTCCCTCTAAGCGTAGTTTTGCAAAGAATCTGAACATAAGCACCATCACCATTGAAAATGCTTATGCACAGCTTATGGCTGAAGGCTATATCTATTCCATACCGAAAAAAGGATACTTTGTATCTGATATTACAAATTCCATACACTCAAAAGTAAAATTGAAGTCGGAGACCATCGCCGCTGCTGCAAGTACTTCAGCCTATTTTGCTGATTTTTTGAGCAATAGCACCAATCATGCCAACTTTCCTTTTTCAATATGGGCTAAAATAATGAGAGAGATTATTTCGGAAAAAAGCAAAGAGTTGATGACCAATCCACCGAGCGGTGGGATATTAGAATTAAGACAGTCGATTGCCGATTATTTGTACGAATTTCGTGGAATGAAAGTCTCCCCAAAGCAAATAATAATCGGTGCTGGCACAGAGTATTTATACGGGCTTCTCATTCAATTGTTAGGGCATGATTATACCTTTGCGGTTGAAGACCCCGGTTATAAAAAAATTGCTCAGATTTACTTAAGTAATGCCGTCAAATGCGAGTTTATACCTATAGATGCAAACGGTATCAGCATCACACATTTAGAAGAAAGCAAATCGGATATTGTACATATATCCCCTTCTCATCATTACCCTACCGGGATTGTAACTCCAATCAGCAGACGTTATGAGTTACTTGGCTGGGCTTCAAAATCCGATTCTAGATATATTATCGAAGATGATTATGATTGTGAATTTCGCCTATTAGGTAAACCCATTCCTGCCCTTCAAAGTATAGATGTCATGGAAAAGGTCATATACATGAATACCTTCACAAAAAGCCTGGCATCAACCATAAGAATAAGCTATATGGTATTACCGGCACATTTATTGGAGAGGTTTTATTCCAAACTCGGTTTTTATTCTTGTACAGTCTCAAATTTTGAACAGTACACACTTGCAAAATTTATTAAAGACGGATATTTTGAAAAGCACATAAACCGCATGCGTAATTTTTATCGCAATCAAAGGGACCTTATTCTACAGTGCATAAAAAACAGCCCGCTCTCTTCGTGTGTTACAATCAAAGAAGAAGACTCTGGGCTGCATTTTCTCATGAATATCAAGACTTCCTTATCGGATGATGCCATTATCCAAAGAGCAGAACAGGAGGGCTTACGTATTTCCTGTCTGTCTCAATATTATCACAACACTGCCTCAAGTTCCGAACATACATTAATAATAAATTACTCAGGTATAGAATCCGATAAAATTGAAGAGGCAATACGACGCCTAAGTAAATGTTTATAATCTCCCATCAAATCACATAATCCTCTGGAATAAAAATTCTGAAATCTCTAGGTTTCACGTAAACTATTTGCCCTAGCTTTAATTTCAAATTCCTATAATTCTCCTTACTAATCTCAGCCTCAATATATTCTCCATTATCCACTCTCTTCATTTCAAGGTTTACAATCGGCCCAATTGCCCTTATAAAAATAATTTCTGCTGCTATAAATTCATGTCCTTGAGCTTCTAAGCATATCTCAATATCATGGGGACGGGTATAGCTAACAACTTGCCTATCCCTTGCCTCTAAATGTTCAGGTACATCCAGCTTTAACGAACCAAATTCTGCCTTTCCTTTATGTACTCTTCCATGGAAAAGGTTTACATTTCCTAAAAAATTATATACAAAAGGATTTACAGGATTATCATATACTTCTTCCGGTGTGCCTATTTGCTCAATTTTCCCTTGGTTGAGAATCACAATTCTATCAGCAACATCAAGGGCTTCTTCCTGATCATGTGTAACGAAAACACTTGTAATAGGGTATTTGTCATGTAACTTTCTCAGCCACCTTCGAAGATCTTTTCTAACCTTTGCATCTAAGGCACCAAAGGGCTCATCAAGCAATAGCACCTTAGGCTCCACCACTAATGCCCTTGCAAGGGCAATTCTCTGGCGTTGACCACCTGAAAGCTGTGAAGGATAGCGCTTAGCTAGTTCTTCCATTTTCACCAGCGCCAACAACTCATGTACCTTTTTATTTATTTCTTCCTTACTTGGTCTTAGCTTTGAAGGTCTAACTTTCAGACCAAAGGCTATATTTTCAAAAACAGTCATGTGTTTAAAAAGTGCATAATGTTGAAATACAAAGCCAACCTTTCTGTCCTGTGTGGTTTTTTTGGTATTATCTTTACCGTCAAAAATAATACTTCCGCCATCTGCTCTTTCAAGCCCGGCAATGATTCTTAAAAGAGTTGTTTTTCCTGAACCTGATGGACCTAATAAAGCAACCAGTTCTCCGGTGTTTATCTTCAAATGGATATTATTTAAAGCCTTAAACGAATCAAAAGTCTTTGTAATATTAGAAATTTCTATACTCATATCAAACCCTCCAACCATTTAGACATATATAGCTCAAAATTCATATTTTAGTTTGTTGCTTTATTTTCCAATCTGCGATGTTCTTAATAATCACATTAATTATTGCAATTACTGTTAACAGTGATGCTACTGCAAAAGCAGCAGAGAATTTATATTCGTTGTACAATATTTCAACATGGAGGGGCACTGTGTTAGTAAGCCCTCTTATATGCCCGGATACAACTGAAACCGCACCAAATTCGCCGGCAGCTCTGGCCGCAGTGAGCATGATACTGTATATAAGTGCCCATTTGATATTAGGAAGTGTTATAAACAAAAAGGTCTTAAATCCACTTGCTCCTAATGTAAGTGCAGCCTCCTCTTCGGAAGTTCCCTGAGCTTCCATTAACGGTATCAGTTCCCTTGCAACAAAGGGTAATGTTACAAATAAAGTAGCTAGGACAATTCCTGCTGGTGCAAATATTATTTTGATTCCCCATGCATTTAATAACGGTGCAAAAAGACCATAGCTTGTGCTGAAAAGTAAAACAAATATCAATCCGGCAACAACAGGTGAAATTGCAAAGGGCAGATCAATAAATGTAATCAATAAATTTTTTCCCTTAAACTTAAATTTAGCTATTGCCCAAGCTGCTATCAGTCCAAAAACAGTATTTATCGGTACAACGATTGAAATTGTAATCAGGGTAAGCTTTATGGCCTTGAAAGCTATAGGATCACTGATTGCTGCATAGTACAAACCAGCTCCCTGTTCAAAGGCTTTCACAAACACTGAAACTAGTGGAACTATAAGCATTAATATAAAAAATATCAACGCTATTGCTGTAAGGAAAATCGGAATAACTTTTGATGTTTGCAAAGTCCTTTCCCGGGCTTTGTTTTGATTCGTCCTTCTCACATTTATAGGGATAACACCTGCCATTTTATCACTCCTATCTCTACTTATGTCTGTTACTTGCCCACCACTGGAAAATATTAATAACCAGCAGCATTATAAATGAAATAATAAGCATAATTGCTGCAATAGCTGTTCCACCTGCATAATCGTATTGCTCTAGTTTTGTTCTTATTAGTAGAGGCGTTATTTCGGTTTTCATCGGCATATTTCCAGAGATGAAAACAACCGATCCATATTCCCCTAATGCTCTGGCAAAGGCAAGAGCAAAGCCTGTTATTAACGCCGGAAGAAGTTCAGGAACAATAACTTTAATAAACGTTTGAAGTCTTGTTGCCCCCAGGCATGCAGCCGCTTCTTCCACCTCTAAGTCAATACTTTTTAATACTGGTTGAACAGTTCTTACTACAAAGGGAAAACTAATAAATATCAAAGCAATCGTTATTCCCAAAGGTGTATAGGATATTTTTAAGCCCAGTGAGGCAAATAACTTACCTATCCATCCATTAGGAGCGTATAGCGTTGTAAGTGAAATGCCAGCAACAGCAGTTGGAAGAGCAAAAGGCAAATCAATCAAACCATCTACTATCTTTTTGCACGGGAATGTATACCTTTCCAGAACCCATGCAATAAGAAGCCCAAAAATCGCATTTACCAAAGCTGCTAAAAAAGAAGTGCCAAAAGATATTTTTAGCGAAGCTAATACCCTTTCACTAGAAGCTATTTCCCAGAATTTCACTAAACCTATACTGGAACTATTAAAAAAGACCATTGAAACTGGGATCAGAACCAGTAATGTAAGGTATAAAAAAGTAAACCCCATTGTAATGCCAAATCCAGGTATAACACTATGTTGCTTTATTCTAAACGACTTAACTGTATGACTCATGAACTCACCTCTAATAGTTGGCAACAATATCGAGATATTTTTTAGAAAAACATCAGAACTGTTCGCACTTTTATTATTGTTTTATGTAAATCTGATCAAACACTCCACCATCATCAAAATGCACTTTTTGAGCTTCACTCCAGCCACCGAATACCTCATCAATGGTAAATAGATTTATTTGAGGAAATTGTGAGGAATATTCCTTTAAAGCCGCTTCATTCCTTGGTCTATAATAGTTCTTTGCAGCTATCTTCTGTCCTTGTTCGCTATACAAGTATTCAAGATACGCCTCTGCAACTTTACGAGTTCCTTTTTTATCAACTACTGAATCTACAACAGCTACAGGTGGTTCAGCTAATATACTAATTGAAGGAACAATTATTTCGAATTTATCCTCACCAAGTTCATTGATTGAAAGGAAGGCTTCATTTTCCCATGTAATAAGCACATCTCCAAGCTCTCTTTCAACAAAGGTTGTGGTTGAACCCCGTGCACCTGAATCTAACACAGGTACATTTTGAAAAACAGCTTTTACAAACTCCTTTGCTTTTTCTTCATCATTACCATACTTTTGAAGGGCATATCCCCACGCTGCAAGATAGTTCCATCGTGCTCCTCCTGAAGTCTTAGGATTTGGTGTGATAACTTGTATACCCGGCTTAGCCAGATCATCCCAATCCTTTATATTTTTAGGATTCCCTCTTCTAACTAGGAAAACAATAGTTGATGTATAAGGTGTAGAGTTGTTTGGCAGACGTTTCTGCCATTCTTTGTTCAATATTTCTTTGTTTTTGTTGATGGCATCAATATCATACGCCAAAGCTAAGGTAACCACATCAGCTTCATTTCCATCAATTACAGTTCTCGCCTGACTACCCGAACCACCATGAGACTGTTGAATGGTTACATCCTGACCCGTCTCTTCTTTCCAATACTCAGTGAACACTTCGTTGTACTCCTGATAAAGTTCCCGGGTAGGGTCATAAGATACATTAAGAAGTGTAACAAGACCCTTGCCTAGTTGATCACCAGACGCCTCAGAAGCTTTTGTACTGCAACCTGCCAAAGCCAAACTTGTAATTAATAAAGCCGCAATAACCACATTTCTATTAAAACTTAAATACCTTGCTTTGATTTTCTTTTTTGTTAACATTAATATTCCTCCTCCACATTGTAATTGTTATAGCCATAAGAAGTTGATAAATTTAAACAAGACCTCTGTAATCCCTCCTCATATAGTAGTTTTATTAATTATTAGTATTCCTATTTGTTTTGTTTGATATGATTATATTAATTATCATCGCAATAAATGTCAATACTTTTTACAAATATTTTTATTATTCCTATCGTTTTACTAGCCATTTATAGAACAGACAAAAATATTCGCTTTACTCATTACCTAAAAACTCTTGAATTGAGTTCTAAAATAATTCCCTAAAATAATTTTCCAAAATTAGGCTCCAAATTAGGTTATGCCTTATTAAAATTCATGCAGCTCTAACGCTCTCACCCCTAATACCAGCACCCTACACCTATTTTTAGCATCAATAATTATTGACTATTCCACACCATTTCTATATATTAAATATATTGAAATCAAATAATTCAAAGGATGAATATATATGCTAAATCAGTTTTCAAGGACAGAGTTACTATTTGGTAAGGAAGCTATGAAAAAGCTTGCAAATTCACGTATAGCAGTTTTTGGTATAGGAGGCGTCGGTGGATTTACCGTTGAAGCACTTGCACGAAGTGGTGTTGGTACACTCGACATTATTGACGATGACAAAATCTGTTTGACCAACATAAACCGTCAAATATATGCAACTACTAAAAATGTCGGGCAATACAAAGTAGACGTTGCAAAGAGCAGGATTGCTGAAATCAACCCAAATGCAGTAGTGAATACTTACAGAACCTTTTATATGCCAGACACGTCTAGTCAGTTTGACTTTTCTGAGTATGATTATATAGTAGATGCAATTGATACGGTCACAGGAAAAATTGAAATGATTCTAAAAGCAAGAGATGCTAATACACCTATAATAAGTTCGATGGGTGCGGGCAACAAGCTCGATCCAACTGCCTTCGAAGTATCAGATATTTACGATACTTCGATATGTCCTCTAGCAAAGGCCATGCGAAAGGAACTTCGCAAACGAAATGTGGAAAAACTCAAGGTGGTTTATTCAAAGGAACCAGCAATGACTCCTATAGAAGATACGTCCACCAGTTGTCATACCAGCTGTATATGTCCGCCGGGAACGGCAAGAAAATGTACTCATCGCAGACAAGTGCCCGGAAGCAATGCTTTTGTGCCCTCTGTAGTTGGGCTTATTATAGCAGGTGAGGTTATTAAAGACTTAACTGGAATACATAGTCAGACTTTATAATCTCTATTGACTATAGTTTAAAATAGGCATTTACAAAAACAGAGTTTTTATAAACACCTACCCTTTAATAAAAAGCAGCCCTCTATTCTCTTTGTTTTACACATAAAGAGTCACCAGGGCTGCAAACGCCGAATACACATAAATTATAAACCACTCAGTAATTGAGTCGATAATAAGAATGAAAAGGCAATACACCACCTCTTAAGCAAACGTATATAAACTCATATTATTCTTTAGAGATCTTGATATAAAGCAGTAGATAGATATCTTTCACCTGTATCAGGAAGCAAAGCTACAATTACTTTCCCTTTATTTTCTGGTCTTTTTGCTATCTCAGTAGCTGCAAAAGCCGCTGCACCAGAGGATATACCAACTAAAAGCCCCTCGGTTCTAGCAAGCTTTCTTGATGTATTGAAAGCATCTTCATTTTTTACCGTATATACTTCATCTACTACCTCTTTATTGTAGTTTCCAGGAACAAAACCTGCACCAATTCCCTGTATTTTATGAGGACCTTTATTTTTTCCTGATAAAACTGCTGAATCAACAGGCTCAACAGCAATAATCTTAACACTTGGCTTGCGTTGTTTGAGCACTTCTCCTACCCCTGTGATGGTTCCACCAGTACCAACTCCTGCAACAAATATGTCCACGGAGCCCTCGGTATCTCTCCAGATTTCCTCTGCCGTTGTTTTTCTGTGTATTTCTGGATTAGCACCATTTATAAACTGCTGAGGTATATAGGAATTCTTCTCTTGTGCTGCCAAATCCTCGGCCTTTTTAATTGCTCCTCCCATTCCCTCTGCTCCTGGAGTAAGCACTACCTCAGCTCCTAACGCTTTCAAAAGATTTCTTCTTTCAATGCTCATAGTCTCAGGCATTGTAAGTATTAGCCTATACCCTCTCGCTGCTGCGACAAAGGCCAGTGCAATCCCTGTATTACCACTTGTAGGCTCAATTATAACCGTATCTTTATTTATAAGACCTTTATCCTCTGCGTCTTTTATCATTGCATAACCAATTCTATCCTTTACGCTAGATGCAGGATTAAAATATTCTAATTTTGCTACTAGCGTAGCTTCAAGCTTATTTTCTTTGTTGTAATTGGATAACTCAAGCAAAGGGGTGTTTCCAATTAAATCAGTTAGATTCTTTGCTATTTTTGACATTATTACCGCCTCCATAATATATTTTCGTTAATATTGACCTTCTCACAAAATTCATACTTACTCTACTGCCTTTTTAAGAGCCTGTTCAAGGTCATAAATCAAATCCTCTACATCCTCAATTCCAATCGAAAGCCTTATTTGGTCAGGTGTTACGCCAGCTGCCTTCTGATCCTCTTCCGATAACTGTGCATGGGTTGTAGATGCTGGATGTATAACAAGGGATTTAGCATCGGCCACATTAGCTAAAAGAGAGAAAATTTCAAGGTTCTCAATGAACTTCTTAGCAGCTTCAATTCCACCTTTAATACCAAAGGTAAATATTGACCCACTGCCCTTAGGAAAGTACTTCTTCGCAAGTTCATAGTATTTACTTCCCTCAATGCTAGGATAGTTAACCCATGATACCTGCGGATGACCTTTCAAAAATTCAACTATCTTTTTGGTATTTTCGACATGTCTTTCAACTCTTAATGAAAGGGTTTCTAAGCCTTGGAGCAAAAGAAAAGAATTAAACGGACTTATTGCTGCTCCCGTATCTCGCAAAAGCTGAACTCTAGCTTTTGTTATGTACGCAAGAGGTCCTAATGCCTTAACGTATTCTAAGCCGTGATAGCTAGGATCCGGCTCTGTAAGTTCGGAAAATCTTCCGCTTTTTTCCCAATCAAACTTACCCGAATCAACAATCACGCCACCTATGGAAGTACCATGTCCTCCAATAAACTTCGTAGCAGAATGTACAACTATATCAGCTCCAAAATCTATAGGTCTAATAAGATAAGGAGTCCCAAAGGTATTGTCAACAATAAGCGGTACACCGTTTTCATGTGCAATTTTTGCCACAGCTTCTATATCAATTAAATTGATACCGGGATTACCGATAGTTTCAATATAGAGAGCCTTTGTCTTATCATTAATAGCTTTCTCAAAGTTTTCAGGCTGATCTGGATTTACAAAAACAGTTTTTATACCAAGCTTTGGAAAGGTTGCGGAAAACAAATTATAGGTGCCTCCATAAAGTGTACTTGCAGCAACAATTTCATCACCACTTCCTGCAATATTGAGTATCGCATAAGTAATGGCTGCCGAACCTGATGCAACCGCTAAAGCACCTACTCCACCCTCAAGTGCGGCTATTCTCTGTTCAAATACATCGCTAGTAGGATTCATAATCCTCGTATAGATATTCCCCGATTCTTTTAATGCAAAAAGATTTGCAGCATGTTCCGGATTGTTGAACACATATGAAGTTGTCTGATAAATAGGAACCGCTCTTGACCCCGTAGTTGGGTCAACTTTCTGTCCTGCATGCACCTGAAGGGTGTCAAATCTTAGTTTTCTTTCGCTCATAACAAAACCTCCTTAATATATATTTATCCCATCTGTTTAGTCGTATTTATTATATAAAATTAAATATAATACATTGTCTCCTCTACTCCAAGCATCTTCCAATAGTTGTCTACAAGATCCTCTAATGTAAGTGAATCCGCCAAATCATTCAAAGCTTCATTCATCTTATCCCATACGCATGTTCTTATACAGTGCTGTATACTTGTTTCATTTTCATTAGAGTCCTCTACCTTCTCATCAGTAACAGACAAAGGACCTTCTAAAGCTCTTAAAATGCGTCCAATCTTTATATTCGAAGGAGCTTCAGCCAAAATATACCCACCCTGTGCACCTTTAACACTCTTAACTAAGCCAGATTTTCTTAAAACTGAAAAAACCTGTTCTAGATAATTTGTGGAAATTCCCTGTCTTTCTGCTATAGAGCACAGTGCAACATGTTCTCCCCTGGCATTAACTGCAAGGTCAACCATTGCCCTAAGTCCATATCTTCCCTTAGTTGAGAATTTCATTTAGCTCACCTCCTTATCCAACTATTCCTATATGTTTTATATTATATTATCAGACATTCCCTTTTGTCAATACATATTATATATAATATTCAATTTTATTATCTTCAATAGCCTTATGTTCTTGGTAGCATTTAAGCAAATCTTCAATAGTAATTGAGTTTACCACGTCGTTAAGGGTATTCATAACACTTTCCCAAAATCCGAGTGTTTCACATCTTCCGTACCTTTCACAGATAGGCTCTGTTGTATGCGTAATACAAGCTACTGGTGCTAGTGGACCTTCAAGTGCAGTCAAAACTTCGCCCACAGTTATTTGTGAACAATCCCTTGCAAGGATATATCCGCCCTGTGCTCCCCTAATGCTTTCAATAATTCCTGACCTTCTTAGTATTAAAAATATCTGTAAAATATATGCCTCGGACCTCCCACATCTTTCAGCTATACTTTTTAGGCTTACACATCCTTCCGATGAATGTATCGCAAGGTCAACTAATGCTTCCAACCCATACCTACCCTTTGTAGAAATCTTCAAATTTATCACTCCACTCTATTAGAATTCTATAAATATGTGGTCTGCACACTCTAAAGCTGCAGACCACTACTTCTTTTCCCATTGTAAATTTCTTATTTGATTTGTGCCAAATCATAAGGTGTTTCCTGATAGACATGATAGTTAAGCCAGTTTGAAAATAGGAGATTAGCATGCCCTCTCCATTTAACAATAGGAGGCTTGCTTGGATCGTCATTAGGAAAATAGTTTTTAGGAACCTTAATATCAAGACCTCTTGAAATATCCCGGTCATACTCCGCTTTTAATGTAAGAGGATCGTACTCCGAATGACCTGTCACAAAAATATGTCTTCCTCCATCTGTCTTAATTATATATAAACCTGCCTCCTCAGAATCTGAGAGAATATCAAGTTCACTTATGTTTTTGACATCATCAAATCTGATTTCAGTGTGCCTTGAATGAGGAGCAAAGAACGAGTCGTCAAATCCCCTCAAAAGCATTGTATTAGGTTTGTAAATACGATGTTCGTATACACCAAACATCTTTTCCTTTAAGGGATACTTTTTGATACCATAATGAAAATATAAGCCCGCCTGTGCTCCCCAACATATATGAAAAGTAGAATGAACATTTGTAAGACTCCAACTCATTATCCTCTTAAGTTCATCCCAGTAGTTTACCTCTTCAAACTCCATATGCTCAACAGGTGCTCCAGTAATTATAAGACCATCAAATTTCTCATCCTTAACCTCATCAAAAGTCTTGTAAAACTTTGTCAGATGCTCCTCAGAAGTATTTTTAGATATATGAGTCCTTGGATGCAATAACTCTATTTCCACCTGAATTGGCGTGTTTCCTATTAGCCGAAGTAGTTGAGTCTCTGTAACGATTTTTGTGGGCATCAGATTCAATATGGCAATCTTTAGAGGTCTGACATCCTGATGTATTGCCCTTTGTTCGTCCATTATAAATATATTTTCATTCGTTAGTGTTTCTTTTGCTGGTAAGCTTTCCGGAATTTTTATCGGCATTCTTCAGCCCTCCTGTAACATTTTCCAATACATTTGTTTTCCCATAGAATTACTCATATTATTTGTCTGATATTATAACACATCCATCATACAAAAGTAAATTGCATATTATACCCCCCAATAAAAACTTCGGGGCATCGAGCCCCTTCGTTTTTGCCTCTTTCACTTCGTTCGAAAGAGACGTAACACTATAGGTGCATATAAAATATGCACCTACCCCATATTGACCAATATAGTATTAACCTGTCATAGTGTCAAAGGACGCAATTACTTGTCCTGAGCATTAGAATAAAAGCTACCGGGCATCCAACTCTTTCGCTTCATTCGAAAGATGCGAAACCTATTGTACAATACTTGATAATTAAAAGCAAAAATGCCTTACTACTTCACATCATAGCCCTGATCCTCAATTACATCCTTTATCACATCAACACTTACCTTACCTGCATCAAATTCAACGGTTACTTTCTTGCCTCCTAAATCCACAGCTACACTTTTAACACCCTCTATTGCTCCCACTGCTTTCTTTACACTATTCTCGCAATGACTGCAAGACATACCTTCCACATTTAAAGTTTTTACTTCGTTTGCCATATAAATACCTCCCTTTAGTATTACTTTCTCCTTTGCGGATTAAACCTTTTAAGACTCAATGAATTTGTTACAACCGAAACCGAGCTAAATGCCATAGCACCGCCTGCAATAATAGGATTTAGCATGCCAAATGCCGCAAAAGGAATACAAATTATATTATATATAAATGCCCAAAAAAGATTCTGTTTGATTTTAGTCATGGTTCTTCTTGAAAGCTTTATAGCTGTAGGTATTGACCTTAAATCACCCCGCATAAGAGTTATATCAGCTGCCTCAATTGCAACATCCGTTCCCGTACCAATTGCCATACCAATGTCCGCTGTAGCAAGTGCCGGTGCGTCATTAATACCATCACCAACCATACCTACAATTCTGCCCTGATTTTTAAGCTTCTCAACTTCCTCTGCTTTATTTTCAGGCAGTACCTCTGCGAGAACATTAGTTATTCCAACCTGTTTTGCTATTGCACTTGCTGTCCTCTTATTATCCCCTGTAATCATATAGACTTCAATACCCATCTTCTGCAAGTCCTCAATAGCTTCCTTTGAATGCTCCTTTACAGTATCTGCAACAGCTACAATCGCTTCAAGCTGATTGTTTACCGCCATAAGCATTGCAGTTTTACCCTCGTCTTCAAGCTTTACAATAGTAGCTTCCGTTTTAGAAATGTCAATACTCTTCTTGGTCATAAGTTTTCTTGTACCTATATATATGGATTTATCACCAATTACCGCCATTATACCCCTGCCGGGAATTGCTTCAAATTTATCGGCATCGGCCAGATTCCCTAATTCAGCTTTGCCCTTCTCATAAATAGCAACTCCTAAAGGATGTTCCGATGGCTTCTCAGAAATAGCAGCTATCCTTAAAATTTCCGCTTTATCCATATTTCCTAAGGAAACAATATCTGTGACCTCCGGTTGACCTTTTGTTATTGTTCCGGTTTTGTCAAGTACTACTGCATTAAGCTTATATGCCGTTTCAAGGTGCTCTCCACCTTTTATCAGTATTCCATTTTCAGCTCCCTTACCCGTTCCAACCATTATAGCCGTAGGCGTTGCCAATCCAAGTGCACAAGGGCAAGCAATAACTAATACCGAAACTGCACTTACAATTGCTGAGGTAAAGTCTCCAACTGCAAAATACCAAATCACAAAAGTGAGTAGTGCTATACCAATTACAACAGGTACAAATATCCCCGACACCTGGTCGGCAATTTTTTGTATAGGTGCCTTTGAACCTTGAGCATCTTGCACCATTTTAATAATCTGAGAGAGAGCTGTGTCTTTTCCCACCTTTGTAGCTTCAAATTTGAAAGTTCCAAATTTATTTATAGTTGCACCCACTACTAAATCCCCCGCCTTTTTCTCAACGGGCAGACTTTCACCAGTGAGCATTGATTCATCAATTGAAGAATAACCCTCCGTGATTTTTCCATCCACCGGGATCTTTTCTCCTGGTCTTACTACAATAATGTCGCCAACCTCCACATCTTCCACCAAAATGTCCTCTTCAACGCCATTTCTAATTACTCTTGCAGTTCTAGCTTGAAGACCCATAAGTTTTTTAATAGCTTCTGAAGTCTTACCCTTTGCGACAGCTTCAAAATACTTGCCTAGTAGAATAAGCGTAATAATTACCGCACTTGCTTCAAAATACAATTCTTTCATCATCATACCCGATTGTGCATGAGGTACAAAAAAGGCATTGTAAATACTAAAAAAGTAAGCAGCTGTTGTTCCCATAGCTACTAGCACATCCATGTTTGCACTTTTTGCCCTTAAAGCATAATAGGCATTCTTATAAAATCTAAATCCTATAATAAACTGTACCGGTGTGGAAATAATGAGCTGAAAGTACTCATTGTGTAAAAAAGGCATATCTATATTAAGAAGCATAAACACCATAGCAAGCATAAGAGGTGAACTTAATACAATTGAAGCAATGAGTTCTAATCTAAGCTTCCTAATCTCCTTATCCCTTTGCTCCTTGTCCTTGTCTTGTATAACATTTTCAACCTTGTCAGCTTTATAACCAAGTGCTTCTATAGACTTAATTAAATCTGTACTTTTTATTTTAGAAGAATCATATTCTATATTTGCTCTCTCAGTCGCAAGGTTAACTGTTGCCTTTACTCCGTCAAATTTATTAAGCTTTTTTTCTATCCTCGCACTACATGCTGCACAAGACATTCCTGATATCTTAAGTTCTACTTTTGCTTCCTTCTTATCCCCTTCCATTATAGCTTCATATCCGAGTTTTTTTACTGCTTCGCTAATCTTGCTGCTACTCGTCAAATGGTCTTCAAACTCCACAGTAGCTTTCTCTATCGCAAAATTGACATTAGCCTTTTTTACACCATCTACTTTATTTAAAATCTTTTCAATTCTAACCGCACAAGCAGCACAGGACATTCCCGATATTTTGAAGGATTCCTTTCTGTCCATTATTATCACTTCCCTAAGTTAAGTTATATACTATTTATACCCAAATTTAAAGGTCTCAATATTAAAATATTGATTATCACTTTGTCTTCCAGTTAGCAGTGAATAAATTTTTGTTTTCAATAATAAAATCTTCAGAGATTGTAATATTTGCACCATCATCCATCTTGTCATCCTCGGTTATAGGTATAGGGTTACAACCGCCTCTTTCTTGCTCAACCATATCCATAGTAAAGCTATTACCACAGTTTTGGCAAATCAGAGAATTTCCGTTTTGCACAAAATAAGCTCTTGGTGATCCCATGCAAACCTGACATGTATTAAAAGCTGTCCTAATTGTGCCATCGGACGCCTTAACAGCTAAAATCTCCATATTAGTGCCCTTTATATTATACGGATAAAATTTTGCATTTTCGTTTATTTCACTTTTTGGAATTGATAAATCCCCACCCATAGCAATTTTATTATTGTTACCGCTTTCAATTCCACCCCTTACAATAAATACTGCAACAATGAGTAAAACAATAACACCCAATGAAATAGCCAGAGTGTTTTTTCGTTTGCTCACCTGTGACTTTTTATTTGTATTTTGGTTCATTTTACCCATAATAATTCCCACCTTTTAAATATTTTGATGTATAGAATTTAACATAGGTTTATGGAGATTTTATGAAGAAGGTAATACTACAGTAAATTCTGAACCTTTACCTAACTCGCTCTTAACTTTTATTTCTCCCCTATGGGCATCTACCAATGACTTAGCAATGGTAAGCCCAATACCCGCTCCTCCAGTATTTCTATTTCTTGATTTGTCAGCACGATAGAACCTCTCAAATATATAGGGCAAATCCTCTTCGGCAATTCCGATTCCATTATCCCTTACAACAATCTTAACAGCCTTATCTAATTGTGTAACCTCAATCTCAACCATCCCTCCCTTATATGTATACTTCAAGGCGTTCGAAAGTAGGTTTACAACTATCTGGCTAATTTTGTCCCTATCGGCTAATAGCATGTACTTTTTATTTATATACTTAATTTGCACTTCTTTAGCTTTAAAATCACTTTCAAAATTATGAATAATAGTCTGAATTAGCGTGGATAAGTTAAAGGATTCTTTATTTAAAACCAAATTCTCGCCTTCATACTTCACTAATTTCTCAAGATCTCCCACCATTCTGCCAATTCTTAAAACCTCTTCATGGCAGCTTTTCAGTCTTTGTGCATCAGGCTGCCATATACCGTCAATCATAGCTTCAAGGTGACTTTGTAGTGTAGCTATAGGTGTCCTAAACTCATGGGCAACGTCTAAAGACATGCGTTTTCTAAGACTTTCCTGGTTTTCCAGTGTTTGTGCTAAGTTATTTATCGCTGTGGTCAACTGACCTATTTCCTTTGTACTTGATTCTTCAACGATTTTATAACCATAGTCGCCCTTTTCAATTATCTGTGTAGCCTTAATAACCCTCGATATAGGATAGCTTAACCTACTGGCCATTATTGTCCCAAAGGCTATGGCCAAAAGCAGTGAAAATAATCCTATGACAATCAACACTTTATTTAGAGAATTAATAAAATCAAGATCACTATCATTAAAATAGAACGGTCCATAGTATCCAATCTCAACAACACCGAATTGTTCTGAATCCTTGTAAAGAGGATATGGGTTTTCTACATACTGACCATTAAAATTTTTATAGCGGCTTTCCATATTCTTCGCTATATCTGCTAGCATTTGAGTGCACATTCCGTTATTATGAACTGTAGCATCCCAAACTATATTTCCTTCAATATCCTTTACCCTTACAATCAGACCATTTTCCAGTGCATTTATACCTATATTCTCGATAACTTCCCTATTCCATTTGTCATTACCTTTATACTGCTGGGTTATTAAACCAATAACTTCCCTATTCCTTTCGTCCTGCTGTCTTATAACATAATCTTGAAAATGCCTCTCTAAAATTACATTTGTAAAAAGGAAGATTAAAGATACCAACAGCAATATGATAAAAATATACGAAATAGTAAGCTTCATCCTCAAACTATACTTCATACTAATCACCGCCAAAACGATACCCAACCCCATGAACAGTTAGTATGTACTGGGGATGTTTACTGTCATCCTCTATTTTTTGCCTCAGGTTTTTAATGTGCGTATCTATTGTTCTGTCATAACCTTCAAAATCTTCACCTAAAACAAGAGTAATTAGTTCTTCACGGGTAAAAACCTTTGAAGGATACTTTACCATAGTTAATAACAGCTTGTACTCAACGGGAGTTAGGCTTACTACGTTTTGTCCCTTTCTCACCTCATATCCTAAGGTATCTATAATTAAGGCTCCATCATTAAAACTGAGTACACCGGAAAGTGGCACTGTATCACCACAAGCTCGCCTCAAAAGAGCCCCAACTCTTGCTATAAGCTGCCTTGGGCTAAAAGGCTTTGTCACATAATCATCAGCACCAATATCAAGCCCCTTTAATATATCCTCTTCTTCTACTTTCGCCGTTAGCATAATTATTGGAACCGATGACCTTTTTCTTATGGTTTTTAAGATTTCTTCCCCGCTCACATCCGGTAACATTAAATCTAGAATAATAAGCGATGGATTAACTTTTTCATACATCTCAAGAGCCTGTATTCCATTGAAGACCGCAAAAACACTGTATCCACTATTCTCTAAATAGGATTTTACTACTTCTACAATTTTATCTTCATCATCAACAACAAGTATTTTCTTTGATTCTACTTTCATCAAAACCTCCAACTCTCTTAGTGACTCTGTACTTTACAGTATTGCTCCCTATCAATTGTAATATTCTTATAAATTGATCATTTACAATCCGCAACAACCGGAATTCCCAGCCCTAAAAGGCACATAATTATCTAATTGCTGTTGAATCTCGTCAATATTCAGGTCATTTATATTATCTACCACCTTTATATTGCTACTAATCATTCCCATCCAACAAGTATAAATTATACTACCCTCCTGTGAAGGAGTAAATTCAATAATATTCTCACCCGGTACCAATTCCTTCACAATATTGTATTTAGGAATTGTAATAGGATTATTGCATCCGTTTAACTCACTTTCCTCAGCTTTAATTATCCACTTAACCGGGATATCCTTCTGTACAATAATTGGAACATATCGACCTGATTGAATCTTAGTTGTGACATATTGAACTCCATCTTCAATTTTTGCCACACTTCCCGCTCCTGGGTTTGCAAAAGCAATATTTATTCCCGATAGATTAAAACCTCTGCTTGTCATCATTATTCCAAGCATAATAACTAGAATTGCGCTAACTCTCATCACCCTATGATTGATTTTTTTGCTAAGTATTGAACTCAATACTCCAAAACCAAACATTAACGGCACTGTCCCAACACTGAAAAAGAACATGGATGCTGCACCCATAACAAAACTTCCTGTACCAAGAGCATATATCTGCATAGCCTGCAGTGGTCCACAGGGCATCAGACCGTTTAAAAGTCCTATGTAAAACGGTCCATGTTTACCGTTATTACTATAAATTTTATTTCCAAAGAGCTTTGGCATTCGAGGGTTCAGTTTTCTGAGCCATGGAAAAATATTGAGCATGTTAAGACCCATGATCACCATAAATGCACCGGACAAAATTGCCACAATACCTTTTGCAGTCCCTGAAAAACTCACTACAGAACCCATTGTGCCAACAATACCGCCGATTATAGTATAAGAAATCACTCTTCCACCATTATATAAAATGCTTGGTCTTAGCTTGGAAAACCTAGCATTTTCATCATTGCCAAACTTATATGAAACACATTGGGAAAGATTTATACCGCCACACATTGCAATGCAATGCAGTGACGTTAAGAGCCCTACAACAAAGAGAATGCCAAAACCCATGTTTTGGTTCACCTGGGGAATATAATTAAAGCCAACTGTATTTTTAATTATCAGATATCCTGCTAAAATAATAATTCCAATACCTAATAATTGATTTATCGAGAGATTGTCTTCGTTTTTGCTTTTTATCTTTATAATCTTTTCTTCTGTTACGGGAAGAATACTTAGTACCTTGTAATCTAATCCCTCTACCGCTTTAGTAATACTTTCAACATCTATTGTGCTCCCATCATAAGTTACATATAATTCTGAACTGGCATAAACAGCTTTAACGTCCTTTATGCCTTCTAGTTTTTTTAATTTGTTTTCTATTCTCATTTCACAACTAGCACAGGTCATTCCTTTTATTTTAAGGATTTTGTCAACCAAGTTTTCCGCCATAGGACCACCTCAAATCAAATATGTGACCCTATAATATCAGTGAAATATGTAGATTTTATGAAGATTGCTTACCCACCAGTCTCCTAAGAACAGGAAAGGTGCATCCCCTTTTTTTTGAGAATATATTTATACTCCCTAGAAAAATTTTCAAACCAATTATTAACAATTATTTTTCAAATTCAATACGGTACATGTTCTTTTCGTCTCCGGCATCTGTAATCATTGCATAGAAAATAATCTGAGTTTTAGAAAAAGGCTGGATACTTCCACCGATTGTTAAGTGCATTTCCTCCTCAACGTTGTCAATAATTTTGAATTTGGGATTTGAAATCGTATTAAATGCTATTTTATGAAGTTCATCATCAGATAATGCCGTATCCTCTATCGGAATCGTATAAATACGGATAGTTTTATAATCAAATACATCTCCAAAATTTTTAAAAGCATCCCCAATTCTGTTAATCTCAGACTGAAAATGATTCAAATACTCTACAATAATATCCGCATCTTCAGACTCTACCTCAGCACTAAGATATGGAATTGCACGATCCAAATAATCCGTTAGTGTAGTTGCACCCTCCACAAAATCTTCAACATTAATAGTTATGCAGTCACCATTCACTTTCCATGGATCAAGCTCTTCAAGTCCTGTAATTGTTTCATAAAGATCTACTACTGCAGGAGATAAAGATATCAATTGGTATTTAGGGCTTTCTACTGTATCGCAATTTCCTAATGCCAAAATTATTTCATCATATTTTTTGTAATCACCTTTTGAAAAATCTGCAAGCATTAATTCTTTGCCCATATCACAATAAAGTGTATCAATAAGACTGTATTTTTCTTTTTTCCTACCAAGTATCTTAATAAAGATCTTTGTCTTACCATCATTTTTCATTTGAATTGTAGTTTTTGACTTACGATAGGATTTAGTGTCAAAATAGTAATAGTTAAAACAGTTGGGGTAAATGAGATCTTCTTCGGCATCCATATAGCGGCTAAGCTCCGCCTTTGGACTTGGATATTTTGTTGAAACAAACGCCTTTTCCTGATAATCCTTAGTAATATTACGTACTGCAAGATCCTCAAGTACCAGTTGGTAGGACTCTCCCACTTTCTCCCGAAGAAATTTAAAAGGATCTTCTTTTAACAATGATTCTTTCAGGTATTGCTGACCATTTTCCACAATATCCGCATAGGATTTTGCCCAAACGAACTCTGCATATCCACTAGATTCTCCAAATATCATTTTAACATAATGATGATCAACTATATCTATATAATCATTTGCATGGCTATTTATTAAAGTATCTGTTCCTTTATTCTTAGTGATGCTTGCAGCCACGAAATTAGCAACTGTTTCACTTGTAAAGTTAGGAGCATTATAACTCAGGTCATTGTAATATATTCTCTGAAAATGGTGAGTTAACTCATGGGCAAAAATCACATTCAAGCTCTCCATATTGGAGATGGAAGAAGACTTGATAACAATATAAGGTAGAGAATATACCGAGCTGGTCTCCTTGATTTCATCATCAGAAAGAATTAACTTGCCCAACCAAACCCCGAATTCTTCAATAGGTGTTACATCTCTACAATACCATGCCATTGCACCATCACTATTTGGCGGTTCATAAATAAAAATAGGAAGAGCCTCTTGTATTGCATTTTCATCAACGCCGCATTTATCCAAAACACTCTTCATGTCTTCATAACTACCGGAGTTGATTTGATTATAATTATAAGCCCAGTCAATATCTAAAAAATCCCCTATTTTATCTGCGACATCATCAACTGTTTTAGCTAGGTTCTGAATAGTTTCATCGTCTACTGCTGAATCTCCTGTTTTAGTATACCATATCAAAAACTTACCGCTAGGAGATAAAGCCGCTTTGTCAAGAACTGTAATATCATACCCTTCTGCAAATACATATTCGGAAAAGGGCCACCATTTGTTTTCATAAGTCACCGGATTGTGACTTGCATCGGGATGAATCCTTATATCTGGCATCAAAATGTTCTTAACAACATATTCTATCGTATCATCACTGAGTTCATCTATATGCTCCATAAACAAGTCAGGAATGCCCGGTGCAAAATCAATCCTATTGTCTGATTTATATAACGGATCAAGCTTATCTATATTATATAGGCTATATGCCAACTGCAAAACATAAGTATCTGCTGAAATTTCACCCTTTTCAAAAGCCTGAGTAAGCTTATCCTGCGAAGAAAATTTCTGTTCATAATCAAATCTGGCTTCTAACTTCTGTTGTTCCTTTTCTACAAGCTTATTTCGTATTGTATTAAATACAAAGAAACCACCCGCTATAATCAGAATTATCAACAAAAAATATCCAAAGCAACCAAAACAGCCTATTCTTTTTCGTTTGGTCGAAGATGTGGTAGCGGCAACTTTTTT